>CAZJZF010000001.1:0-208 GCA_964550385.1 uncultured Lentimicrobiaceae bacterium
TTTGACAGCACAACGTTTTCTCCGATGTAACAGGGGGGTATGATGAGCGCATTGTCAATGGTAACGGTTGATGAAACGAGGTTCTCACTTCTATGCAACTCCAGAATCCGTTGATTCGTAAATACCGTGGCATTTTTATTTCCACAGTCGAGCCATTCATCCACAGCACCGGTAGTAAAACGCATCCCCTTCTCCGTCATGTTTTGCA
>CAZJZF010000001.1:218-32433 GCA_964550385.1 uncultured Lentimicrobiaceae bacterium
AGGGCATCGGTTAGCTGGTACTCTCCACCTTTGCTAATATTCTGATCGATGAGGTACTGTAGCTCAGCAGCCAGTTTTTCCCCATCTCTGAAAAAATAGATTCCGATAATGGCGAGATCGGAGACGAAGGTTTCGGGTTTCTCCACAAACCGTGAGATATAACCGTCTGGCCCTGTTTGTACAACCCCAAAAGCAGAAGGATCCTTCACCTTGTGTACCCATATGGTTCCATCGCTTTGGGTATCCATTCTGAAGTTGGCGGAAAACAGGGTATCGGCAAAAGCCACGGTAACCTGCCCCTTCAGCGCTTCCTTCGCACACAGGATGGCGTGTGCGGTTCCCAAAGGCTCAGGCTGATAAAAGACAGAGGCTTTAGCCCCGAGGTTTCTGGCTATCTGTACCAGACATTCTTCGACATCTTCGCCAAATTCTCCGATAACATAGGCAATTTCATCGATTTTTGATCCGCTTACCCGCACAATATCCTCAACAAGACGTTGAACAATGGGTTTTCCGGCAATTCTGATGAGCGGTTTGGGAAGGGTAAGGGTGTGGGGTCTCATCCGCTTTCCCATTCCCGCCATTGGTACGATGATTTTCATATCATTGGGTTATATAACGATTACTTTCCTGTATGACCGAATCCCCCGTCACCCCGTTGGGTATCGTCAAGTTCTTCCACCAGCTGCCAGGTAATGGTAGCATGCCGGGCAATCACCATCTGGGCAATTCTGTCGCCAGGTTGTATGGTAAAAGGCTCATGTGACAGATTTACAAGAATGACCTGTATTTCTCCACGGTAATCGGCATCGATGGTGCCCGGGGTATTGAGCACCGATATTCCATGTTTGACAGCCAGTCCGCTGCGGGGCCGTACCTGAGCTTCATAACCTGCAGGCAGGGATATGAACAGCCCCGTTGGGATCAGTATCCTTCCGAGAGGGGTCAGAATCACAGGGGCATCCAGATCGGCGTGCAGATCCATGCCTGCCGATAAGTCCGTTTTATACGCCGGCAGCGGATTTCCCGACCGGTTGACAATCTTTATTTCCATAGGAAGTTTTACAGTTGGCAACAGACTTGCAAACTTAGTGTTTTTTCGGCAATAGAGCCGTCCACAGGCTCTGCAGGGACCATCCCTCCAAACGGATGTATACCCATGCCATTCCTGCCAGTACCAAACCTCTGAGGCCGATTCTGTACAACGGTAATTCCATTGGAATGAGGCTGATGACCCACCATGTGGCAACCGCAATCGAGAGGTACAGCAGAATTCTGCCCATCCGGTAAGGCACCGGAAAGTATCTCTGGCCATACCACCAGGAAAGAAGTGCAACTAACAGATTCGAAAGCAGAAAAGCCACTGCCGGAGCCATGTAGCCGTAGCGTGGAATTCCCGCAAGGTTAACCGCCACGATGACAACGGTACCGACCAGCGCCAGCCAGGCTCCATAAATCGTACGCTGGGTTAATTTGTACCACATAGAAAGGTTGAAGCTAATTCCCTGAAAAATAAATGCCAGCAGCACAACCGCCACAATAGCACTACCCTCCCTGTATTCAGAATCAACAAAATAGATGAAAACATCATCCAGAAAGAACATCGTGCCTAAAAATATCAGGCACGACAGGATAACAAAGGCATTCATCACCTGCGGAAAGATCTTTTTTGCTTCTTCAGGGTTATCACGGGTAAAGAAGAAGGGTTCTGCAGCATATCTGAATGCCTGCAGAAAGAAGTACATAATAATCGGAATCTTAAAGCATGCTGAATAGATTCCTACCTGTTCCATCGAAATATCCCTGGGTAACATCCAGGTAAGCAGCAGCCTGTCGATGGTTTGATTGATGGTGCCTGCCATACTCAGCAACAGCAGCGGCAGGGCATATCCCATCATTTTTTTCCACAGAACTGGGTCGAACCGGAGTTTTTTCCTCAGGATGCCCGGCACAAAAATCAGCACCTGCACAATGCTGGCCATCAGGTTTGCTACAAAAATGTAGGAAATCAGCCGTTTCCCATGATAAAAACGGGATATCAGGCCGCTGATTGCCTCATTCCCGTTTTCAGAAAGCCATGGCACTGCAAAAATAAAAAAGAGGTTCAAACCCATTGTAAGCCCGATATTGATAAGCTTGAGGGTGGCAAAATGCCTCGCCCGATTCACCGCCCTCAGATGGGCAAACGGAATGGCCACGATGGCATCAAGCCCTACTATTACAGCAAACCATACAACATACTCAGGATGAAAAGGAACATTCAAACCGGTTGCAATGAAATGCCTTACCGGGATGATAAGTAAAACAACAACTACGGTAGAAACCAGTATCGACAGAAAGGCAGTTGAAAAAACAGCAGGGCTTTTCCCACTGGTATTGTAAAACCTGAAAAAGGCCGTTTCAAGGCCATAGGTCAGAAACACCAGCAATATGGCAGCAAAAGCATACATGTTCGAAACCTCACCATACTCCGCTGTGATGAAATTGTAGGTATGCAATGGAACCAGCAGATAATTCACCAGTCTTCCGATGATACTGCTCACTCCGTATACGGCAGTTTGTCCTGCCAGCTGCTTCAGAGGATTACTTGCCAAAGCAAAGGGTTTAATTTCGACCGGGTAAAGTTAGGAAGATTCGCTTTGTGATTTCAGCCAGGACTGGAAGAATTGGTGTTTCCCACACTAAAATGAGGATGAGTGCTTCTGAAGAACCGGCAAGGTTATCGTAAAGGTGGTTCCTTTTCCGGTTTCCGACACAAAGCCAATGTCACCACCGATATGGTTTGCTATACTGCGCGCAATGGCGAGTCCGAGCCCGGTACCGGAGCTGCGGGTGGTAAAATTCGGCAGGAATATTTTTTCACGGATGTCCTCGTCTATTCCCTTGCCATTGTCGGAAATGTCAATCCTGCAATACTTTCCCTCCTCTGCAGCCCTTACCGAAATATCGGTATCTCTTCCCGCATCTCCTGATTGAACAGCATTACTCAGGATATTGATAAACAACCGACCGATCTGTTCAGGATCCCCTCTTACAACAATCTCCCTGTCAGGGTGCCAATCCAGAGAGATATTCACCGCCGGATAATTTTCGAAGAGAGATACAGATCCCGTTAATGCTTCCTTCAGGGATACCTCCTGAGGCTTCATCTCGGGCATATTGGCAAAATCGGAAAATGCAGATGCGATCTGTGACAACGATTCAATCTGGTGGTGCATCATTTTTGCATACCGGGCAAACTGATCCTTCCAGGCAGGATTTTCATCCGCCATGGTTTTTTCCAGATGCTGCAGATTGAGCTTCATAGGGGTTAGAGGATTTTTAATCTCGTGAGCCACTTGTCGTGCCATCTCCTTCCAGGCACTTTCCCGCTCGCTTCGTGCCAGGAGATCAGCACTTCGATCAAGTTCATCTATCATTCTATTGTATTCATCTACAAGATCGCCAATTTCATCCTTTTTAGTCCATACCAGTTTTTCATTCACACCCCCCAGGGTAACCTTCCGGATCTTTTCCTGCAACAACACCAAAGGCTTCAGAATCATCCCCGCAAGGGCAAAAGCGATCAGGATGGCCAAAGCAATAAGAATCAGATAGATATTTATGAATGCCATCATAAAACTGGAAATCTCACTGGTAAGTTCGCTTTGTCTTGCGAAATACGGCAGGTTGATATAGGCGATCACTTTCCCCTGATTATTCCTGAATGGGATATAGGCTGAGAGGTATGCAAGCATTCCAATCTCTTCTTCGTGAATCAGAAGCGTTTTCCTGAATAGGGCCATCTCCCTGAAGGCTTCCGGATTGATCTTTTTGCCTATGATTCCTTCCTCAAATAACTGTTGTCTGGAACTGCCCAGCAGGTTTCCTTTGGCATCGAACAGATTGATGTCGGTGGCAAAAACTTCATTGAACTTCATGAGCAGTGACCAGATGTAAGGTTGCATTTCTGAACTCAGAATCTCCTTGTCGGCCAGTTTATGCTCAAGCTCAATGCGCAGCGAACGGGCCTTGTCCTTCAGATTATCCGTATTCTTGTTCCGGTTCAGAATGCGTATATAATAAATGGAGGTTGCCCCTACGATGAAGAAAGATACCAGAACAACGCCCATCAGGGTTATCCGCAACCTTCCCCTAAAGGTATTTGCACTCCTCCTTTCGGGTGAAGTGAGAGCATTCAAAAGCCATACAAAAGCAAGCATTAAAAGGAAAATCAGCAGAAAAACGGATAATGGAGCCAACTGATCCTGCAATACCTTCTCGGGGGAACTCACCAGCAGAACCGTCTTCTGTCCGGTGCGATAATACAAGTGTGAATATCCACCCTTGGAAAAGAAAAAATACGGCTGATCCTTTCCGATGGGATAGGAAGACAGATCGGTGCTGTAGTTATATTTCCCATAACTGGCCACCAGCTGGCCATCCAGGTATCTGGCGTTGGAGTATAGATTCAGATTTCCTTCCTTTAGCAAAGTCTGATCGGCCATCAACTCAAGATAACCAGTTCCTGAGGGCAATACACGGGGAAAAATTTCCAGGAATATTTGCTTTGACTCCTTTGCCAAACCTGTGGCATTTTCAAATCTGAGTATCCCCAGGTAGCTGTGGTGCCCTTCAGGATCCTGCATAAGAGCCAGATCCTCTGTTTGTGTCATGATACCTGATTCTACCATCTGACGGGCAAAAAAATCGTAACAGCCCGTTACCTCGTTGTTTCCTGTAATCGATAGCTTTTGGTTACTGCCACAAATTGTTACCTGGAAATTATAACGTGACCAATACTGCTCACCTCCGGAAAAATATTTTTGCAGCAGATATTTGATCAGGGATTCTTCCTCAATGGGCTCACTGAAAAGCATACCTGCCAGCAATGTATCCTGATAAATAGCGCCTCTGGCCTGATTGTAAAGAAATTCCGCCATAGGATCTTCCTTCCGCGCAAATTCTGAAGCAACTGCTATACGATTCTCTTGCCCCTTTTTATCTGAATAGCTATTAATCATCCAGGTAAGCCCTGAAGAAACCAATATGATCAGCATAATAGCCTTAACCACCGGTTCCGGTTTCCGGTAATGGGTAAAAGCAAATCCTGCAATCAGCAGTACTAACAACAGAGGAAAAGCCATATTCAATGCTTCTGCATTGAATACCAATGGTATGGCTGAAAGAAGCAGGACAGGGAAAGAAGACACCCAATACTTTACATTGGCTGGAAAAATCGCAAGAATCACTTTCATCAGCCGCCAGGTAGTCAGCATGGCAGCAGCGGCAGTTATTGCCATTAACGCGAGTGAAACCAGGCCATAATTTCCTGTATTGCCCAAATCGGAAAAGCTTAGCGTCTGGGTGGAGTCGGTAATCAGAATTTTACAAACTGCCAGCGCAATGTAGAGCATTAAAGCGAGCATTAAAAAGGAAAGAATTGCAATGCTCCATTTGACTTCAGGCCGCTTTTCATTAGTGCGACCGGAATTGAGATACCTGAAACCTGCATAGGATACCAGCACAAGCCAGACCACGTTCAGGATCAGGTCGCCCAATGACCGGTTTAAAGCTGAAGAGGCGAAAAAGACCGGATCAAAGACAGGCAATTGGTATATCCATTCCGGAAAGGAGAAATAATACAGCAAAAACCTGATAATCCATGAATCGATGATAAAGAAAAGGAGAAAAAGATTGGGTTTTGTAGGAAAGGGATTGAGTTTTCGGTGAATATGCAACAGCATCATATTCAGAAAGATAAAAGCAGCAAGAAACAACAGGAAGGGGAGAGTTCCCTTTCCTGGGTCTCCTGCCCAATAGGACGGAAACACCACCGAAAAGAGGTGATCTCCGCTTGTGCCTTTTATGTTGTAATTACCTGCCGAAGTACTGATGCCGGTGGTACCCGGAAGATTGTATGCGGCAAAAAACCCGTTTTTGAGATATCGGTTGTTGTAGGGATAGGTACTGTAAACCTTGCTCAATCCAAGAATGGTAAGTGAGTCATTACGGATTGTAAAAAGCTGGTAAACCCCATTGGGGAGTTCGAGAATACGCTGGTTAAGTATGCTGTCTGTAATACTTTCTAACGGAATGGTATTATCGCTCCAGTATACTATTTGCTTATTTTTCATCACCAGAAAGCTCATTCCGGCTCCCTGGTATGCGTCGGCCTCCAGTGTTAACATCCAGGGCTCTCCACTTATACTCATCCTTTTTAACAACTCCCCGGTTTCCTGTTTGAGAAGTTGCCATCTTTCTTCCGTAACAGATTCAATATGAGAGGTTAAATTCTCCGGCTTAAAATGCTTCTGCTGGCGGAAAATGTACCATGCCGTAAGGAGGGTGAAAAATATCGCCAGTAAACTATAAGCTACTGCCGGGGAACGCATGGTTCGCAGAATACCTTTCATAGGTTTGCAGGTAGTGTGAATCACAAAGATAGAAAGAAAATCAAAGCCTGTCCGGGGAAATCTGCACCCGTCATCTTCCTATTTCTTCCTGAGGATATAAACAAGAGAAGAGTAATTTCTGCTTCGGTGCGCTTTGAAATTGGATATAAATCCTTGAAACGCAGCAGCGATATACCTTTTTCGGTGGTATTTATACTGTTCGCTGAGCAAAGCCACATAGTACGCATCAAATCTCATGGGTTTCACCTCCAACAACTCAAATCCTGCATTATCTGCAAGTTTAGCAAACGACTTTGGGTTAAAATGGTGAAGATGGCGTGGCACATCCCATGCTGCCCAATAACGACCGTAATGTCTGGCATCGTACGAACGGTGATTGGGTAAAGCGATCACTGCAATACCTTCAGGGGTCAGCAATCTGTTCACCTCCCCCATTCGTTGCAAAGGGTCGTGAACGTGTTCCAGCACATGCCACATCGATACGACATCAAAACCGGTATCCGACAAATCTGGGATTGCCCCTTCGTCTAAGACTTTAACTCCAAGATTTTCAATTGCAAAATCCCGTGCCTGTTTTCCTGGTTCGATACCTGTTACTTCCCATCCTTCCGATTGAAAATGGTGCAATAAGTAACCTGTTCCACAGCCAATATCAAGCAGTTTTCCCCTGGTCCGGTAACCCGATACCATCCTGTATTTTCCCCTGAGGTTTATCGACCGTATATACCTGTATACACTGCTGATCAGATCCTTCCCCTGTGCAGTATGTGAAAGGTATTTTTCTGATGCATAATACCTGCCTATGTTTTCCGGGTGAGGCTGTGGATGGGTGAAGAGGTGTGTACACAGGGGGCATTCCAAAACCTCAAAAGGCTCGTTGGTAAGAAAAAAATCGTCGACCTGTAAAAAATGCCGCACAGACGAGTTACCGCATACCGGACAATGGGTTGTTTGTAAAGATGGATCTGGTTCCACGTGAAACATCATTTCAATTTACTAATAATGAAGTATTTTAACATCATCCCTTTTGATTCATTACAAGCAGCACAGCAATATCGGCAGGTGAAATGCCACTGATTCGTGATGCCTGTCCGATGGTGGCCGGTCTGAAACGGTTAAGTTTTTCTCTTGATTCAAAAGAGAGTGCCTTGATTTCATGAAAATTGCCGGCATGATGGATTCTGATGTGTTCGTATTTTGCCATTCTTGCGACAAGTTCCTGTTCTTTGTCTATATAATTCTGGTATTTAATTCTGATTTCCACCTCTTCCAGCACCTCGTTTCGGATTGAATCCGGAATTAAATCACACTGGGCACTCCATCCCGGAATGGCTTCCAGCAGCATCGGAAGGTTTATTTGGGGTCTGAGCAAGAGAGTCGAAGCCTTCATCTTTTGCTTCAACACCCCCTCCCCTACTCCTTCCATGATTTTATTTGTGGCATTCAGATCCACACTGGTTTGTTCCAAAAATTTTTGCACTGCCCCAATGGCGGCTTCCTTTTGCAACACCCTTTCATATCGCTGGGAAGATGCCAGCCCGATTTGGTGTGAAACCGGTGTAAGTCTCAGGTCGGCATTGCTTTGCCTGAGGAGGATTCGATATTCGGCCCGGGAAGTGAACATCCTGTAGGGTTCATCAATCTCTTTGGAGATGAGATCATCGATCAGCACACCGATGTATGCTTCCGATCTCTTCAGAACGAATGGATCCTTTCCTTTAAGCTTCAGATGGGCGTTAATTCCTGCCATCAACCCCTGGGCAGCTGCCTCCTCATATCCTGTGGTTCCATTGATCTGACCTGCAAAATAGAGATGCTCGATAAGCTTTGTTTCCAGGGTTGCCCTAAGCTGATCGGGAGGGAAGTAGTCGTATTCTATGGCATACCCCGGTCTGAAAATCCTGGCATTCTCGAATCCTTTAATCTTTCGTAATGCTTTGTATTGCACCTCTTCAGGAAGCGAGGAAGAAAATCCGTTTACATACGTTTCCACGGTATCCCAACCCTCGGGTTCGATGAACAACTGATGGGAATTGCGGTCGGAAAATCTTTCTATTTTATCTTCAATAGAGGGGCAGTAGCGGGGGCCGGTTCCCTGAATTATCCCTCCAAAAAGAGGGGACTTATCAAAGCCGGTGCGAAGAATGTTGTGAACATCTTCGCTTGTATAGGCAAGATAGCAGCTTCTCTGCCGCACAAGGGGAGGGGTATCGCTAAAGGAAAATTTACCCGGGTTTTCATCTCCGGGCTGTTCTTCGAGTTGCGAAAAATCAATGGTACGCCCATCCACTCTTACAGGTGTTCCTGTTTTGAGCCTGCCAGCGCGGAAACCATACTTCAGCAAAGTTTCGGTTAAACCGGCGGATGATTTTTCTCCGATTCTGCCTCCCGTATGATTTTTATCCCCAATATGAATAATCCCATTAAGGAATGTGCCTGCAGTAAGTATAACAGCTTTTGCAACAATGGTTTGTCCAAGTTTTGTTACCACACCCCGTATTTTCCCTTCCTCTGTCAACAGACTAATTACTTCGTCTTCCCTGAAGCTGAGATTCTGAATTCCTTCGAGTATCCCTCTCCAGTAGCGGGAAAATGCCATACGGTCGCTTTGCGCCCTGGGGCTCCACATCGCCGGTCCCTTCGAGCGATTCAACATTCTGAACTGGATCATGGTGTGGTCCGTAACAATACCGGAATACCCACCCAGGGCATCAATTTCCCTTACAATCTGACCTTTGGCAATGCCACCCATGGCAGGGTTGCACGACATTCCGGCCATAGCCCCCATATTCATGGTAATCAGCAGTACCCGGGAGCCCAAATGCGCTGCTGCTGCTGCTGCCTCGCAACCTGCGTGACCAGCACCGACCACCACAATATCAAATTTATCGTTATCAGGCATACGGACTCAGAAAGTCCGCAAAGTTAAGCAATAATCCTCCTGCCTGCGCATCAGCTGCTTCTGCTCTTCCGATTGGTCATCATAACCCATCAGATGCAGCAGGCCGTGGACCATTACCCGGTGCATTTCATCCGAGGCAGAGGTGCCCAAAGAGCTTGCATTTTCCTGTATTCTTTCCCAGCTGATATACAATTCACCCTCAATGGGTTCGTCCGGATCGCTGAAAGGGAAAGTAATAATGTCGGTATAGGTATCGTGGTGCAGGTACTTTTCATTCATACCGAGCAAAATAGCGTCACTGCACAAAATTATCCTCAAATGCGCCAGGGTAAAACCATAATGTTCCGTTACCTGTTTTAACCAGGGCTCAATGGACTTTTTTCCGGTATCAAACCGTTTGATCCCTTCGAAAAAAACACTGACTTTGGGGGCCATATACTTCCCTTTTATCAGAAAATAAGATGAATAGGAGAGGAGTGAATGGTTTACCGTATGGTATGGCTGGTTTTTTTCACCGAACGTAAATAGTCTTTCAGCTGTTCCTTGCGTGCAACGGCAAGTTCCTGATCAATGCCGGTAATGCTGAAAAAGAGTTCAACAGTACTCCCCCCGTTGCTAAAAACCATCTCATCCGACAACGATTTCATTAAAAACAAACCTCTGCCCACTGAACCATCATTTTCAGGATCTGTCGGATCAGGCAGGCGACCCGGGTCAAAACCCAACCCCTGGTCTGAAACAGAAAAACTTAAACCATCATTTCTCGTAGTGAAGGAAATTTCTACATGTCTGGCAGGATCATTTCCATTGCCATGCTTCATGGCATTCATAACGGCCTCCGTAACGGCAGTAAGGATATTGCTAAAATAGCTATTGAATATATTGTAATGGTCACAGATATCTTCTACAAAATGATTTACTGCATGAAGATTCGCTACGGATGAGGGTATGATGATACGCTTGCTGTTACTCATATTACTGCCTTGCCTCTTTATTGATCAGAAACTCATTTACCTTATTTTTATAGAAATTCTGAAGCACAGGAGTTGAATAGCGGAGCATCTCCTGCTCTTTCTCAGTTAACCTTTTATACTCTAAAAAGAGCGAAGGGTTACTATAAATCTGATTTTTTACCTCCTTTGATTCACGTCTTTCCTCTTCTTCCCTTTCACGTTCGGCTTTCTCGCTCTCCAACAGGCGTATACGGATATCTTCCTGCCGTTTTAAGGTATTATTGTTCAAAACTTTATTTACAAGTTCTTCTTCTGTCTTGTCCATTTGTTTCATCAGTTCACTCAATTGTCCTCCATCTTTTAAACCCTGCTTTTGCAGCTCCTGCATATATTGGCCCAATGCTCTGCGGATGGCTTCCTGCTCGGCAGCCATCCGGGCAAACTGTTCATTCATACTATTGCGTTTGCCCTGCTGTTGTTGCCCTTTCTGCATCTCTTCCTTCATCTTCTGCAACTGCTGGTTCAGGCTTTGCTGCCGCTCCCTGATCTGCTTCATAGACTGGCCCCCTTTACCCGGTTTGGGTTTGTTGCATTTTTGTCCTTTCCCCGATTTCTGTTGCTCCTGTTCCTCCTTCATCTGGTCAAGAGCCTCAGCCAACAGCAGCGCCAGGTTGTTCATTGACGTCATGGCATATTGTTGCCTTTCCACCGCACGATCTTTCCCTGAGCGGTTAAGCACCTGTATTGTATTGATATCCAAGAAATTTGATATTGCCTGATCCATATTTGATTTGATATTGCTGATTTCCTTGGAAACAACACTCTGTATTGCGGTTTGCCTCTTGCCCAGCGCCACCAGTGAATCTTCAATAATTTGGAAATCACGCTTCAATGTGCTCTGTTTATTGATAACCTCTGGAAATTTTGGATCCTGCCTGCTGATCTTTTGGGAGGTATTCATGAGTGTTTCCTGTTCAAACGATATGTGTATCAGATTTTTAAGAATTTGACGAAGGGTAAGAATGTCTTCACCCAACTGCTCTTCCATCATTGCATCCATCATATCACTGAGCTTTTCCGACAATTTCTCCAGTTTATCGGAAGCGTTCTTCTGCTTTTGGCTGGCATTTTTCTGTTTTCCCTGATTAATCTGATCAAGCCCCTCTTTCATCTCTTTTTTGATGGCCGACTGATCTTCATCTGTCTTCTGCAATTCATTTGGAAACTCAAGTTCCTGATTGTTTTTTTGAATTTTATCCAACTTTTCACTCAGCCTGTCGAATTCCTTGTTCAGGGCTTCCTGTTCGTCGGCCAGTTTTTCTTTATCCTTTTTCTGATTTTCGGTTTCGGTGGCCAGATTCTTTTGCTCCTCTGCCAACTTTTTAAGTTCCTCTATCGATTCCTTAAGTTCTTTTTCAACTTCCAGTTGTTTGAACAATTCCAGATTCCGTTCAAGCTCCCGGTTCAGTTCATCATTGTTCATGCTTATTTTTTGCAACATTTGTTCTACCTTGTCTTTGTCAAGGTTTTCCATCATCTTCTGGATCTCTTCGAGCAATTTACGTGTTTCTTCGTCGAGAAGCTTATCCATCATTTCCTGCAGTTGCTTTTGCTTTTCCAGAATCTCTTCATCAAGCTCAGACATCCTGGCCTCTTTTTCGTTTTTCATCTCCATCTGTTTCTGCAGCTCTTCAATGTTTTGTTTCACCTCCTGCTGTTTGCTGAGCAGCTGGTTGATTTTTTCACGGTCCTGCCAGTTGAGTTGCTCTTTGTTCCTTAATTCGTTATTCAGTTTCTTTGCATCCTGTTGTATTTGTCTGGCTGTTTTAATATTCTTCTCAAGATTAGTCTTGATATCTTCCTCCATTGCATCCTGCAATTCATCCAGCTCTGCTTTACCTGGTACTTTGTATACCGACAGAAAAGTACGTGATGTTTTAGGCCCTGATACCTGATCGTTGTCTTTTACTTCAAAATACCAGACCAAATGATCTCCTGGTTCAAACCCTTTTTCTTTCAAATCTATATAATGCATAAATCGCTGACGGGTTTCCTTAAAACTTATCCCCATTGGCAAACTTTTTCTTGCCAGAGTATCTCCGACACGTACCTGCGCATAACCAAACCATAATCCGGAAAACCCGTAATCGTCGGCAATTTCACCCGTATAAAATATCATCATATGATTGAGTGAGTCAAAAATTTCATCCGCACGAATCACAGGGTACTCATCCGGTATCACTTCAATGGCATATCCAACCCGGTTTAAGGTATCTATATATCGGTTTGACGGCTGAATGGAATAGGAGAGGGGTTCCAGAATTCTTCTTGAATAAGAAAAGCGGCCCTTTTCATCACCTTTCAGGCTTTCTTTTTGATTATCAACCAGGAAAACCAATTTATCCGTGTAATAGGTTTGGTATTCCCAGGAAACAATTGTTCCACGTGGAACAATCATATCTCCTATATTGTCCAATATTTCATTCTCACGTCGGATATATCCGGGGTACTGTAGTTTTACTCTGAAATTTTTAATACCAGGTTTTTGAATTACCTTCAGAAAATAGTTTTTCGAGAAATAATCGAGAGAATTAAGTCTGAAAACCAGATCCTGCTGCAGGTTGGCAATCTCGAAAGAAAAAAGATTCTTCTCAATTTGAACTGCCTTATAGTTGATGCCATTGATTTCCACAAAAGCTTCGTCAGGGATTTCGGCACCTGTAGTAGTAAACTGTAAAATATATTTTTCCTTGGAAACTCCAGTTAAATCTTTGTTTACAATGATAAATGTAAACGGAGCAGGCTTTTCGAACTGTACACGATACCTGCTGATACGTGTTACCGGATCGGTAAGAAAGCCAGGACTTATCACCATGATAGCAGCCAGCACGGTCAAAGCCGGGATAAGATAACGAAGATACCTATAACTCTTTCTGAAATCAATGGCTTTTACGAAAGGGAAAGGACGCAGGAGTGTTTCTTTCTGCTCAATGGCAGCCCACAGCAATTCTTCACTAACAACCTGCCTGCCTGATCCATCATCTTTCTGCTTCTTCATCAACTCCTGAAGTTGTAATAAATTCAGCAGTTTGTCTTCGATCTGACTGAAATGCCGTCCAATGATACTGGCCGCATATTCTGGTGATATGCTTCTGGAAACACCCATTAGCTTAAGCAATGGATATACTATATAGAGTGCGGCAATAAAAATATTAAAGCCGAGATAAAAATAAAACATAAGGGCTCTTGAAGCTGAATTAAGCCAACCGAAATATTCTATTGCCGCAAATAACAACAATAAAATAACGGAAGAAATTCCGGACAATATCAATCCTCTTAAAACTCTGTTCAGATAATACTGCCGTATAAAAATTCCAAGTCTTTCACGAAGTGACAACATACGTATGAATGTAAGTTTGATAAACCTTAAAACCAGTTCGCAAATCCTGCAACATCCGACAGATCTGCGGCAACCGGCACTGATGACCTAACGTTTGAACCTGCCTTCGCATTGTAAAACAATCCAGGCCATACCTTGGTTTTTATCGTGTAAAGATAATAAATCCCCGGGTGCAGAATATACCATTAAAATCCTACTTTTGTACCATGGATGAACGATGGCTGGTTGTCGTTAACCCCAATGCGGGCATACGTCGGGCAGAAAGGGAATGGCCCCATATTGAAAAATGCCTGAAGGATGAAGGGTTTCTTTTCGATGCCTTTCTCACCACTCAGCCTGAAGACGCGATAGAAATTGTCAGAAAACAAGTGTCGCTTGGCTATTCCAGAATCATTGCTGTTGGGGGGGATGGAACCTTCAATGAAGTGGCCAATGGTATCATGCAACAGAAGAGAATTCCCTCACATGAAGTACTTCTGGCAATGATTACTGTAGGAACCGGCAACGATTGGGGAAGGATGTACAATATACCCTTTGATTATAAACAGGCCATTCAGGTGATAAAGAACGGGAAGACCTTTATTCAGGATGCCTGTATGGTAATTTATTCCTCAGGAATTAAAATTAAACAAAGGTACCTGGTGAATATGGCTGGAATAGGCTTTGATGCTGAAGTGGCTCTGAAAGTAAATCATATGAAAGAGAAGGGTAGGGGAGGGAAGCTTTCCTATTTTATGAACATTTTTTCCACCCTGATACACTACAAAAGCCGTATGGCCGAGGTAATTATTGACCAGCAGAAATATCCCCATTCAATTTTCAGCCTGAATGTAGGGGTTTGCCAGTTTAACGGAGGAGGCATGAAACAACTGCCTCATGCCGTTCCCAACAGTGGAAAACTAGCGATTACCATCATTCAACAGATTTCGAAACTAAAGGTACTGGCCAATGTACATCGCCTGTTTAACGGTTCTTTTATTCAGATGCCGGAAGTACAAACCGCTACCGCCACCAGTATCGATATAACCAGCGATAAAAACCTGTACCTTGAAGTGGATGGGGAATCCATCGGCCATACTCCCCTCGAATTTTCAATAAAGCCCGGTGCCATACAGGTCATCGTAAATCATTGATCTGTTCTGAGCCATTCAGCGTAAGAGGTAGCCGTTTCGCGCAACATCATCCGTTCAAGCCTCACACCAACCGGCAAACGATTCCCAATTTCCTGCACAAAATGGGTAAGAAGATTCTCGCTTGTAGGCTGAAACAGTGTAATGACCACTTTAAGTCCTTCCTGATTTTGGTTTAACAAAATCTCGTCATAACCCTTCTGAATCACCAGTGAATGGTCAAATTTTTCAATTACCGCTTCTTTTACTATAGCTTTCAGATCACTGAAGTCGATTACCATTCCAAGTTTTGAAGAAGAGCGGTCAATAATGGGTTCTCCACTTACCGTAACCTCAAGCATATACGAATGACCATGAATATGCCGGCAAGGCCCGTCGTAGTTCTGTAAGGCATGGGCCATTTCGAAAGTAAAGCTTTTTGTAACTCTGATTTTCATACAATAGATGAACTGTGAAATGCTATATATATTATGGTATAGGAATTACCTTAGAAACTGCAATGCCATCGGTAATCTGTTATCTTTGATAAAGGAACCCTTTTCATAAAGTATTTTTCCGTTGACAATAGAAGTGATCACCTTGTGGTGAAGAACGGTTCCATCCAATGGCGACCATTTCACTTTACTGAAGGTTTGGTCTCCCAGAACCTTCCATTGTGCATTTGGATCCACCAATATAACATCGGCATAAAAGCCTTTTCTCAGGTATCCACGCCTGTCGATTTTAAACAGGCTTGCAGGTTTATGTGCCATCCAATTCATTACATCCGTTACATGGCATTTCCGCTCACGTGCCAATTCCAGCATCATTAAAAGAGAATACTGCACCAACGGTCCACCGGAAGGAGCATCGAAATAATTCAGCATCTTCTTTTCCAATTCATGGGGAGCATGATCCGTAGCAACGATATCAAGGGTTTTATCCAACAATCCTTCCAGCAATTCCTGCCGGTCGGATGTTTCTTTGATGGAAGGATTCCATTTAATCAGGTTTCCTTTCACCGCATAATCCTCCTTCGAAAACCAAAGGTGGTGGACACATACCTCGGCTGAAATATTCAAACCTTCGAGTTTTGCCTCCCTGATCATATCCACCTCCCTGCCTGTTGAAATATGAAGCAAGTGCAGATGTCCTCCGGTTCTTCTGCAATACTCAATAGCGCGTGCTGTACAAAGAACGCATGCTTCCTCGCTGCGTACTATGGGGTGAATTGCAGGATCGGCAGCGTTTCCAAACTTCTCACGGTAAAACGAAAGATTTCTCCGGATCGTTTCTTCATCCTCGGAATGGACCGCTACGGGCACTTTCGATTCACTAAAAAGATTAAACAGAGCATCTTCATCATCTACCAAAAGATCACCGGTTGACGATCCCATAAATACTTTAACGCCACAAACTGTCCGGGGATCTATCGAACGGATCTCTTTCAGGTTGTTATTGGTTGCACCCAGATAAAAACTATAATTACACCATGAATCTCTTTTTGCAATATCCTCTTTTTGTTTTACGAGTTCGAGGGTAGTAGCAGGTGGCAAAGTATTGGGCATCTCCATAAATGAAGTGATACCACCGGCCAAAGCTGCCATACTTTCTGTAGCAATGGTACCTTTCATTTCGAGGCCCGGTTGGCGGAAATGCACCTGGTCATCAATGATCCCCGGCATAACCCAAAGACCGGTAGCATCCAAAACCCTTTCAGGATTTTTTACCCTGGAAGGATCGACGATGTAACTATCCAGAATAGCAAGATCCTCCTCGAAGATTTGCCCCTCGTTGATGATTGAACCTCCCTTGATCAGGATTCCTGACATACCACAAATTATTAGGTGAAATGAACACCGTTTTCCTTTCAATATTTCAGGCGTCTGCCCGCTGAAGCGCTGATTTTGCCATTCTCCTGTAAACTCCCTGTATGCTTCTGATTCTCAGACTTATTACTCCAAAGATGGCTTCCTTAAAAATATTCTTGTTCATTTTTGACTCTCCAAGTGTCCGGTCGGTGAAAATGATAGGAACTTCAACAATGTTGAAGCCAAGTTTCCATGCCGTATATTTCATCTCGATCTGAAAGGCATAACCCGTAAAACGGATTTGCTGAAAATCGATACTGCGAAGTACTTTTTGGGTATAACATTTAAACCCGGCTGTGGTATCCCTGATCTTCATGCCGGTAATAAGCCTTACATACGCAGAAGCATAATATGACATCAGCACTCTGCCCATTGGCCAGTTAACCACATTCACCCCCTTTATATATCTGGATCCGATGGCAAGATCTGCTCCATTCATACATGCCTCTCTTAATCGCAGCAGATCGGCCGGATTATGGGAAAAATCGGCGTCCATTTCGTAAATCAGGGAATACCCCTTTTCGAGTCCCCATTTGAAACCATGCAGATAGGCAGTACCCAGGCCAAGCTTTCCTTTTCGCTCCTCGATGAAAAGCCTGCCATTATACTGAGTCATCAGAGATTTCACCAAGGTTGCCGTCCCGTCAGGGGAGTTGTCTTCCACCACCAGCACATCGAAAACAGAGGAAAGTGCCATTACAGTGTGGATAATTTTCTCTATGTTATCCTTCTCATTATATGTTGGAATAACTACCAGATCCGTTTTCAAGGGGATTGTATTAAGATTTTTTCAAAAATAGGCCTTTTTTTATTTCCAACGCAGTGTTTTCAGCAGATAGTCAATATCATCCTTCAGAAAATCAACCACAGGTTTCAACGAGTCATTATCAGGTATAGTATTGAAATATAGAGAACCACGCAAAAAATGATTTACACTGTCGGTGACATAGAACTGATAAGCTGATGCTACATTTTTTCCTCTGATACTGAAAAGAGTTCCATATACGCTATGGTCAGGATAGGAGATCAGCGTTTTAGAGATCTGGGTTGCCTTTGGTACATGACGGTACACGAAATCCACAGCATCATCAATCAGGGTATCCAGGCTGGTTATATTGAGGGGTTGATAGGTCATATGAATAGTTCCATTCTGCCCGGGAAAATTGATATTGAAACGACGCTGCATATTATGGTATTCATCCTGAGGATCCGTTGAGAGGAATCCATATTGAGGATACTCAAACACATAAGGAAATGTAGAATCAAACAGAACATAGTTCTTTTCCGGAAAATCAATACGCAGGTAACCTCGGGGCTTGGGGGTATAATTTCCCTGACAACCGGTGAATATCATACCCAAAAATACCCCAAGAGGAAGGGATTTTCCAATACAATTCATCCAACTACCTTTTTTTAACATCAGCAGGTTTTGTAAACTCAATGGAAATTTTTTTGATGCGCCTGGCATCTGTATCTTTAATAGTGAATTTCAACGATTTATAGTTAATAATCTCGCCCTTTGCGGGAAACTCCCCTTTGATTTCCAACAGAAAACCAGCAAGGGTATCAGCATCCCCCTTTGCCATAGAGGAAAAATCATCCGGCAATTCAAGCATCTTCAAAAAATCATTGATCAGCACCTTGCCTTCGAATTCATAAGTGTTTTCTCCGGTTCTCTTATAAAAGTGGTTATCGCCTTCTTCATCAAATTCATCGCTGATATCACCCACGATCTCTTCAATAACATCCTCTAAAGTAATGATGCCGCTAAAACCTCCGTATTCATCCACCACAATAGCCATATGCATTTTTTTCTTCTGGAACTCCTTCAGCAGGTCTTTGATGTTTTTACTTTCCGGAATTACATACACTGGCCTTACCTTCGATTGCCAGGTCGTGCTATCGGCATCGCTCTTTATCAACGACAAAACATCCTTGATATGCAAAATACCTGTCACGTTATCGATGGAATCGTGATAAACAGGATACCGTGAATAGCCTGATTCTCTGATGGTTTTATGTACTTCAGCAAAATCGTCAGTATCATCAAGAGCAATAACATCCATCCTTGAAGTCATGATTTCCGTTACCTCTTTATCTCCAAAATTCACAATACCTTTCAGGAGCTTTGCTTCTTCCTTATCGGCTTTGGCAAGCCGTGCAGAATAATTGATGGCTTCATTCAAATCCTGACGGGAGATGTCAAAATTCTTTTTTTTCATTCTGCGGTCGATAAAAACTGTAGATTTTACCAGCAACAATATCAAAGGATAAATGGCCCACATTCCAATTTTCAGAGGAGTAGCCATCAGACGGGTGAGGCCAATCGGCTTCTTGCTGGCGAAAATTTTGGGGAACAGTTCAACGAGCAACAGAAGAATGGTGGTAATAAATGCTACATCCACCAGTAACCTCTTCCAGGGTTGGTCAAAATAGAAAATCTGTCTTGATAGCCATGCAGCCAGCAGAATGATGGAAACATTGACAAGATTATTATAAATCAAAATAGTAGCCAGTAGTTTTTCCGGCCTGTTCCATAACCATCTGATTTCATTTGCCTTTCGTCCCCTCAATGCATTTACTTTTGCTGTATTCAGCGAAAAAAAGGCTATTTCAGAACCTGATATCAGGCCTGAAATGACAATGAAAAGGAACAGAATGCCTGCTGCAATAATGAGAGGAAAGATATCAGCGGTGGGATTTAACACAGAGCAAAGCAAATACGGATCACCGTTACCGGTCAGGTCGTCCATCGGGGATTTGCATTGATTTGTGTGCAAAGATACACAAAAACCTCGGTTGTATATCATCTACAAACAGACACTCATACCCCAGATCTGCCAACCTGACCGGTTTACCGGAAAACAGAAATTCAGAAGGGGAGGTCTCCACCCTCTTCAGCAACTTCAGAAATCCGTACCATTGGAGCTTCGGATCCATTCTGACTGGCCTTCGGGCTTCCGAGCATATTCATCGAATCGGCCTGAATTTCAGTGATGTACCGTTTTTGCTGGGTTTCTTTATCTTCCCACGACCTGGTTCTGATACGCCCTTCAACGTAAAGCAGATCTCCCTTTTTAAGGTATTTTTCCGCTGTTTCTGCCAGGCCCCGCCACATCACAATGTTATGCCATTCGGTGACTTCCTTCTTTTGCTGATCCTTGTCGTAATACACCTCTGATGTGGCAAGGGAAAAATTTACTTTTTTCCCCCCCGAATCAAAGTTGATTACTTCGGGATCCTTTCCCAACCTTCCGATCAGAATAACCTTGTTCACATTTCCCATAATAAAACCTCCTTATGTTTAATTTCTTCTATATATGATTTGAAACCGAAAAAAGGAGATTGGTCAGAAAATTTTTTCGAAAGTTAGTCCTCTTTGTGTGAGTCCGGACAGCAGGCTTTCTGCTAAAGTAAGAGTTTTATCTTTGAATATCAATTCATTATGAAGCAAAATGATATCTCCGGGTCGAATTTTTAGGATAAGCCGTTCAAGCTCCTTTTCTGAAACAGGAGTGGTGGAGTAATCGCGGGTACTGACATTCCACAGGATGATGGAGTAACCATTTTTTAACAGCCATAAACCCTGCCTAAAGGAGAATCTGCCGTAAGGAGGCCTGTAATAGCGGCTGACAGAAAAAATTCGACATTGATGGATTTCATTTTTCAGGCAAGCCAGTGATTTCAGGCACTTTCGATTATGACTCCAAGAATGGAGATGAACACTATGACCTGAAGAGATAATGGATGCGATGAGTTCCGGATAGGAGACTGCTTTCTGACCAATGGGAAAGAAAGTAGCCTTTGCATCGTAACGATCCAGCAAAGAGAGTATGGCAGGGGTGACCTCAGGATCAGGTCCATCGTCGAAGGTAAGATAGACTGCTTTGCTCCTTTGTTTGGGAAGTGCAAGTATAAATAATGGTTTACATAAGCGGGCAACAATCCCGGGGATTCTGTACATACCGGAAAAGATAAGGGCTGTTAACCGGCAGAAAAAGAGACATTGAAATCTTACTTTTCTGATTGATTAACAGCCCTTTGGTTTAATTCTTATTGCTGAACATAAGGCCCAATCATCGAGAAGAGGGCTTTTCCTCTTTCGGCCAGAGCATTTTGGTTATTCGTTTGAAGGATTTCATTGATGAAATAGGTAGTACGGTACAAGTTTGTAATTTCATTGGTAAGTACCGCTTTCTTTTTGGCATTGAACGACATATAGTACTTAAACTCTTTCTCGTTTTTGTCAAGCAGATTGGCAGCCAGGGCAGCCCCCTGAACCGAATCACCAGCCTCGAAGAAAGCTTTCATTACAGGTACCATCGAAGCATCGTAATTCAACACCGTTTCGGGAAGCAGCTTTATACAGCGGTTCAGCACGGTTCTGGCAGAATCGGTTTTTCCTTCCTGTATCAACGCATTTGCCAGGCGTGTAAAGTTATTCCGATAGCTTACCAAAGGCCTGCGGGCGGTTTCGTCATAGTACACATTGGAAACCGTAAGGGTTTGATAATCATATTTGTTCATCAGGTTATCCCACAATATACCGGTGTTGGTGGTGCCGTGCGCCATCATGGTATAAAGGAATAGAGGCTCACCTGTATATTTGATGGGAACCAGGGTATACACCATACCATCGTGGCGGAACCATTGCATTAGATTCAGGTACATGTCATCACCTGTAGTGATGGCAAAATGAACGGGCCGCTCCCATTTATTGGCTGCCAGGAAATCGAGCATCATTACATGATTCTTCTGAATTCCGCGATCGGTAATTTCCCATTCAATATATTTTTCGATTTTTCCTGCATCAGAAGCCGGTACCAATCCGCTTTCGACCACTTTGGCAGAATCTACCTTGATTCTGATTTTGTTGGTTGGGAAATACTCCATCAGTCTTCCACTGTTGCCCATCACTTTGGTAGCGGGATCATTGCTTTTTACAAACTCCATCAGCAGATCCAGGTCAATATAACCATTCACCACCCTGTCGGTAATTTGCCGTACGCTTTTAGCGAGTTCCTTGAAAAGGTCAGTACTGATACCCAGCTGATCATTTTGGGACCGGTTTTGCTCCACAGCCCTGTTATTGATGAAGTTAAGCACCTGTGAAAAGGGGAGGGAGCCATCGGTAAGTTTCTTATAGTCGGCCGGATGCAACTGTGAGAGTTTAGAGGTGGAAATGGCCGATACAAGATTGCTGCGTACTTGCGATACTGCGGTGCCATACAGATCCGCATCTCTTTCGATGATTTTGTCGAGCAGGAATGCGATGATGGCCTGAGGGCTCCTGTTGTTTTCGGGTTCTGCAGGGTTAAGAATGAAGATAAAATCGCGGCTTCCCTGGATGTATTCATCCTTTGAAAATGAGATAGGTATACCGGGAGCATCATAGGTTTTCCTGACGGATTGTTCCACATACCAATCTGTGTTGAAGAGACTCAGGTTCACCACTTTCACATCTGTGCGAACCCCTTCAACCTCCTGAGCATACCACAAGGGAAAAGTATCGTTATCTCCATTTGTAAATACCACACCGAATTTCCTGCAGGCTTCCAGATAATTTTTCGCTACCTCCAGGGCAAGTCTTTTGGTGGACCGATCGTGATCATCCCAACCTTCTTTGGCCATAATGCCGGGAACCAGCAACAGCAGCACTGCAGAAAGGGCGAGAGGTATATAGCGATTTTTAAAGTTTTTATCCAGCCATTGAAGTATCCCTATCACACCAAGGCCTATCCAGATTGCGAAAGCATAGAAGGATGCCGCATAGGAATAATCCCGTTCACGGGGTTGATAAGGATACTGGTTGAGGTACACCACAATCGCAAGACCGGTCATCAGAAACAACATCCCAACCACCATACTGTCCTTGTAATTTGAAGAGGAATGGAATACCAGTCCAATGATTCCCAGGATAAGGGGAAGGAGGAAGAATTTGTTGGTGCCCTTGTTGTTGGCCAGATTATCAGGCAAATTATCCTGAGGTCCGACAAGTGCCTTGTCAAAAGCCGGAATACCTGTGATCCAGTTGCCATGCAGTGGATTGCCGTGTCCCTGGATATCGTTTTGCCGCCCTGAGAAGTTCCACATAAAGTAGCGGATGTACATATGGCCGATCTGGTACTTGAAAAAGAATGACAGATTTTCGCCCATGGTAGGCACATAGGTTACCTCAGGTTTTTCAGCGGTACCGCCCACCTGAACTCGTTCCCCTTTGTTGTTGTGTGCCCATTCCTGGTAGGCCGATTTATGGTGGGATCGCTGCTGGCTCCACATACGGGGGAAAGCGGTTTTGAATCGTTCGTCATATTGGGGTTCCGTCCCAATTTTTTCATCGGTAATCACATAGCGACCCTTGACTTTTCCACCCTTATCTTTCGCGTATGCATCAGCCGTTGCTCTGTCGAAAAAGGATGCTGCTTCGGCTTTTTCCTGGTATACCACATACTTCTTGGTATACACCGGGTTGCCGTTTTCAGATCCGGTCATGGGTGCGTTGTATTGTTCCCTGTTGAGGTATGCCAGAAGACTGATGGCATTCTCGGGGTTGTTTTCATCGATTGGGGTATTGGCGTTGGAACGGATTACCAGGACAAAGAAGGATGAATAACCGATCATCAGCACAGTGAAAGAAAGTATCACGGTATTGAGAATGACTCTTCCTTTGCGGTGGGTATAGCGAAGACCCAGGATAATGGCTCCAATGACAATAGCAAAATAGATAATGGATCCGGTATTGAACGGGAGCCCGAAACCGTTAACAAAGATTCGTTCAAAGAGCCCTGCCAGGCTGGGTATCAGAGGTATAAGCCCCATCTGGATGAAGCCCAGAATGGCAATACCAATGATAATGGCAATAACGGATCCTTTCCAGGTAACCGGATACTTTCTGAAGTAATAAATAAGGGCAATGGCAGGAATAGCCAGCAGGTTCAGCAAGTGAACACCGATAGACAAGCCCATCAGATAGGCAATAAAAATGAGCCAGCGCAAAGAGTGCTTCTCATCTGCTACCGCCTCCCATCTAAGCATCGCCCAGAAAACGATAGCCGTAAAGAAGGACGACATGGCATAAACTTCACCTTCCACAGCTGAAAACCAAAAAGAATCAGAGAAGGTATAAGCCAGTGCCCCGATAGCACCACTCCCCAGGATGGCAAAAATTTTGGAATCTGTCAGGCTGTCATCACCCTGTTTGTGAATCATCTTCTTTGCCAGATAGGTGATGGACCAGAACAGGAAAAGGATGGTGAATGCGCTTGCCAAAGCCGACATGTAATTGATCATCAGGGCTACCTTGGAAACATCACCAAAGGCAAAAAGACTAAAAAACCTGCCCATCAGCTGAAAAAATGGGGCTCCCGGGGGATGCCCTACCTGCAATTTGTAGGCGGTAGCAATGTACTCTCCGCAATCCCAAAAACTGGTGGTGCGTTCGGCTGTCATCATATATACAACTGCCGATACCACAAAAACACTCCATCCGAGAATGATGTTAAGCTTTCTGTAATTCATAGTACGTTAAATTTCTTTCTGATATGCAAAAAGGTTGTGTTAAGCCTTCGCAAACCACACCAAAAATGCGGCTACGAAGATAATAATTAAACAAATGGTACCACGGTTTACACATTAGATCGGTTTTGAACTACTTCATTTGGTGTTTTAACTGAATTATTTATTACTTTTGCCGCACCATTTGCGTGAGTGTCCGATGGTGTAATGGTAGCACTGCAGATTTTGGTTCTGCCTGTCTAGGTTCGAATCCTGGTCGGACAACTCAGACGCAAAGCAATCCGGCACGGGTTTGCAGGAATGCTACAATGGGGTAAGGAACAGGAATGGCGGGGACTTACAGTCCCCTTTATTTTTATAGTAACAATGGTAACAGAAGTAAAACTAAGGGATCTGATAGAAGGGTACACAAACGGAACCACCAAATTTCTGGTGCATCTTTCCGTTTCTGCCTCTGGCAACATTACCGTTGAAATGGATGGTGATGATGGATTTACCATAGCAGACTGTATCCTTCTGAGCAAACAGATTGAGCAGCACCTGAACCGGGACGAAGAAGATTTTTCTCTTGAAGTTGCTTCATACGGTGTAGGCAACCCTTTGTTGCTCCCCAGACAATACATTAAGAATACGGGAAGGCTTCTGCAGGCCACAACTCTTGACCAGGCTGTAATACATGGAAGGATTAAATCTGCTGATGAACAGGGGGTTGAGTTGGAAATTTTGCCTGTTAAGGGGAAAAAGGGGGTAGTAAAGAAAGAGACTGCTCAACAAATCAGGCTGCCATACGCAGATATCAGCCGTGCCATTATTGAAGTGGAATTTTAACCAGATACAATAACAAGGATAGAACCCGAAAACGCGTACAGATCAGAAAACGACTATGGAAAATTTAAAATTGGTTGAATCATTTTCGGAATTCAAAGAATTCAAAAACATCGACAGAGCCACCATGATGAGGATTCTTGAAGAGGTCTTCAGGCATATGTTGATCAAAAAATACGGGTCTGATGATAATTTCGACATCATTGTCAACATTGATAAAGGGGACCTTGAAATCTGGCGAAACCGAACCGTTGTGGAAGACGGAAAGGTTGAAGATGATAACTGCGAAATTGAGTATTCGGAAGCCATAAAAATTGAACCCGATTTTGAAATCGGGGAAGAGGTATCGGAAGAAGTAAGAATTACTGATTTTGGCAGACGGGAAATCCTGACCATCCGACAGAATTTGGTATCCAAGGTGCAGGAATACGAAAAGGACAATGTATACAAGAAATACAAGGATAAGATCGGGGAGGTAATTACAGGGGAGGTTTATCAGATCTGGAAGAAAGAGATTCTGGTACTTGACGATGAAGGCATTGAGTTGATTATGCCAAAGCAGGAGCAAATTCCTTCGGATTTCTTCCGTAAGGGTGATTCTGTAAGGGCGATTGTGTTAAAGGTAGAGATCAGAAACAACAATCCAAGCATCATTCTGTCACGCACCTCACCTGTATTCCTTGAAAGGCTTTTTGAACAGGAAGTTCCAGAGGTATATGATGGTCTGATTACGATCAAGACCATTGTAAGGGAGCCTGGTGAAAGAGCCAAGGTAGCTGTAGAATCATACGATGACCGGATTGATCCGGTTGGGGCATGTGTTGGAATGAAAGGGAGCCGTATTCACGGTATTGTAAGGGAATTGCGCAACGAAAACATCGATGTCATCAACTTCACCACAAACCCCACACTCTATATCACCAGAGCGTTGAGCCCTGCCAAGATTACCCGCATTGAGCTGGATGATGTGAACAGAAGAGCCAGTGTTTATATGAAACCCGATCAGGTTTCATTGGCCATCGGAAAAGGGGGGCATAATATCAAACTTGCCGGAAAACTTACCGGATACGAGATTGATGTTTACCGCGACAGCGATATGGATACTGATGATGTAGATCTTGGAGAATTTGTAGATGAAATTGACGAGTGGATCATTGAACAGTTCAGGAAGATTGGTTGTGATACAGCCAAGAGTGTTTTAGAAATACCTATGAACGAACTGGTTAAACGTACTGATCTGGAAGAAGAAACCGTGAAGGAGGTGATTAAGATTCTGAAAGCAGAATTTGAATAGGCCGAAGTCGGTCCGTTCAGGGACAGGATTACGGTTAAACACAAGAACATTGACACGGGGAGAATAACATTTATATGTCAGAAGCAAACACAGGAATACGATTAAGCAAAGTAGCACGGGAATTCAACATCGCCACCAGTACGATAAGTGATTTCCTGTCGAAAAAGGGTTTTACCATCGAAAGTTCGCCCAATGCAAAGCTTTCTGCCGAGATGTATGCCCTGATCCAGAAGGAGTATTCGCAGGAAAAAAGTGCAAAGGAAGAGTCTATCAAAGTAGGCCTTGAGCACTCGAAGCTCGAAACCATCAGTATCGAAGACAAAAAGGTTCCCAGACAGGACGAATCGGAAGATTTGTCGTTGGAAGACCTTTTAAGCAAGTCGGCGGCAGACCTGAAAAAAACGGCCTCAAGGAAAACTGAGAAGAAGCCTGCCCCCGAAAAGGTCAAGGTAGAAGAGAAGGTACCTGAAATTGATCCTGAAATTGTTCCTGAAATAATTGAAAAACCTTCAGGGGAACTCCCGGAGAATCCTACAGAGGAACTGCCAAAGGATGATGAAAATGAAACGGTTGGCGGACTTGTTGTACATGGATCTATAGACCTTGACAGTATGAACCTCCGCACCAAACCTCCACGGAAAACCAAAGAGGAAAAAGCAGAGGAACAACGCCGTAAGCGTGAAGAAGAAAAGCAGAAAAAGGCCAAATCAAAAACAGCCAAACCAGTTATAGAAACAGCCCCTGAGCCTGTTGCTGCGGTTGAAGTTGAACCGGTTGATATTATAACTGTTGTGCCTGAAGCAGAAACCCTTGCGCCAGTGCCGACCCAGAAAAAACAACCGGAAATCGATTTTCTGGCAACCCGGGTCGAAAAACTTACAGGACCTACCATTCTGGGTAAAATGGAGCTACCTTCTCCGGTAAAGAAAATCAAGAAAATTGACAAGAAAGCTCCGGTTGCCTCCAGTGATGAAGATACTCAGGTGGAAGGTAGCAAGAAAAAGAGGAAGCGGATCAAATCAGGGGCGACACGTTTGCAAGACGTTAAAGATGTTTCACCAACAGCCAAAAAGGCAAAACTTGTAACCAAGAAACGGGCAGATCTGAAACCACAGGCCAGCGAAGAGGATATCCAGAAACAGATCAAGGAGACATTGGCACGGCTTACACCTACGGGTAAATCGAAAAGTTCGAAGCTGCGCCGCCAGAAACGGGATACGATCCATCAGAATCTTGAAATACAAAGACAAAAGGATGAGGAAGGACAAAAAACGATTCAGGTTACTGAGTTTGTAACAGTAAAAGAACTTTCAAGCCTGATGGATGTGGATGTAAACAGCATCATTTCTACCTGTATGGCGCTGGGTATGTTTGTTTCCATTAACCAGCGGCTTGATGCTGAAACCCTTACTATCGTTGCCGATGAGTTCGGTTACAAGGTTGAATTTGTCAGTATTGAAGTGCAGGAAGCTATTGAAACGTTCGAGGATAACCCTGAAGACCTTCTTCCAAGGCACCCCATTGTAACAGTAATGGGTCACGTTGACCACGGAAAAACATCACTGCTTGATCATATACGCAAAACCAACGTTATTGCAGGGGAAGCCGGAGGCATTACCCAGCATATTGGTGCCTATGAGGTTTCATTGGAAAATGGAAAGAAAATTACTTTCCTGGATACCCCGGGCCACGAAGCATTTACGGCTATGCGTGCCAGGGGTGCCAAGGTAACCGACATAGCAATCATTGTAGTGGCTGCTGACGACCAGGTTATGCCACAGACCCGTGAAGCCATCAACCACGCTCAGGCTGCCGGAGTACCGCTCATTTTTGCCATTAACAAGATTGACAAACCGGGTGCGAATCCCGAAAAAGTGAAGGAACAGCTTGCCGGCATGAACCTTTTGGTAGAAGACTGGGGAGGTAAATACCAAAGCCAGGATATTTCAGCCAAACAGGGATTGCATGTGGAAGAACTGATGGAGAAGGTGCTGCTGGAAGCGGAATTGCTAGATCTGAAATGCAATCTGAAACGCCCGGCAGAGGGTACTGTCATCGAATCATCCCTCGACAAAGGGAGAGGTTATATTGCCAAGTTACTCGTGCAGAACGGAACCCTGAATACCGGCGATATCGTTTTGGCGGGCTGCTATCATGGTCGGGTAAAAGCCATGTACAACGAAAGAAACCAGCGAATTCAGAAAGCAGGTCCCGGAAGCCCGGTACTCTTGCTCGGATTGCACGGTGCCCCGCAGGCAGGCGATATATTCAATGTCCTTTCAGATGAAAAGGAGGCCAAGGCCATTGCCAGCAAGCGACTGCAGCTGCAACGTGAGCAAGGCATCAGGACCCAAAAACACATTACCCTTGATGAAATCGGACGCAGGATTGCCATTGGTGACTTTAAAGAACTTAATATCATTGTTAAGGGTGACGTAGATGGTTCTGTGGAGGCTCTTTCCGACTCCCTGCTGAAACTCTCAACAAATGAAGCACAGGTAAATGTGATCCACAAATCTGTGGGTGCCGTATCCGAAACTGATGTAATGCTCGCATCTGCTTCCGATGCCATTATTGTGGCATTCCAGGTGCGGCCATCGGTTGGTGCAAGAAAACTCGCTGAACAGGAACAGATTGACATACGCCTATACTCCATTATTTATCAGGCGATTGATGAAATCAAATCGGCTCTTGAAGGGATGCTTGCTCCTGAAATCGAAGAAAAGATCACGAGTAATGTTGAAGTACGGGATGTGTTCAAGATCACCAAGGTGGGATCTGTGGCCGGCTGTATGGTACTCGATGGCAAAATCAACAAAAACTCCAAGATACGCGTTATCCGCGATGGCATTGTGGTGTATACCGGACATCTGGGATCCCTCAAGCGCTTCAAGGATGATGTAAAGGAAGTATCTGCCGGATATGAGTGCGGATTGAATATCGATAACTTCAATGACATTAAAGTTGGCGATATCGTTGAAAGCTACGAAGAGATCGAAATCAAACGCAAACTCTGACCTGCTTTTTATTAATTCATTACCGGTACAATTGCTCGCGGGCAATGAAGCGGTAAACGGATTCCGGCATAAAAAACCTGAGATCCTTTCCCTGCCTGATTCCATCACGGATGAAACTGGAGGATATTTCCATCCCCGGAGCTTCAACTTTTGTGATGGTCGCACCCTGAAGGTCTGCCTTTTCTGATCCTGACCGGGGATAAACATACAAGGGGAAATTCTCTATAATATACTGAAAGTTAAACCATTTGGGTAACGTTTGCAAATTGTCGCTACCCATTATCAGCGCAAAATCTATCCCCGGGTGTTTTTCTGTAAGATGTGCCAGGGTGATGCTTGTGTAAGAGGGTTGCGGGAGGTATAGCTCTATATCGCTCACCCTAAAACCCGGATAGCTGTCTATGGCCAAATGAACCATTTCGAGCCTGAGCCATGCATCGAGCAATCCCCCCTTTTTCTTGTGGGGATTTTGGGGTGAGAGCACAAACCAGACTTCATCCAGATCGGAATACTGAAGGAAATAGTTGGCAATTGCCAGATGTCCGATATGCACCGGATTGTAAGATCCAAAGAACAATCCGGCCTTTGTTTTTTTGCTACTCATTGGCCCGTAAATTTCCTGATATGCTGTATCACCTGTTGTATGGCGCTATCCAAATCGTCGTTTACAACCACTGCATCAAATTCACCGGCGTAAGTGAGTTCCCACCGGGCTTTTTCAATCCTTTGGTACAGGCTTGTATCACTCTCTGTACCTCTTTTCGATAACCGTTCTTTCAAGGCTTCCATACCGGGTGGCATGATGAATATTGCCAGTGCCTGATCTCCGTAATGCCTTTTAATGTTGATGCCTCCCATCACATCAATGTCGAACAATACATGGTTGCCGGTTGCCAGAATTTTATCCACTTCTGTCTTCAGGGTGCCATAACATGCACCCTCATATACCTCTTCATATTCTATAAAAGCATCCTGATCAATCAGGTTACTGAACTCATCAGGGGAAAGAAAATAGTAATCCCTGCCATTTGCTTCACCCTCTCTGGCCTTTCTTGTTGTGGCCGATACAGAAAACTGAAGCTTTAGTTTCTCTTCCATCAACCGTTTAACAATGGTGGTCTTTCCGGCACCGGATGGAGCAGAAAGAATAATCAGTTTACCTGTAATGCTCTCCTGATCGTTCATTACAAAAGGTTCAGCAGTTGCTCTTTGATTTTTTCAAGTTCATCTTTCATATCCACTACAATTCGCTGGATAGGGGCATCATTGGCTTTTGATCCTATGGTGTTAATTTCCCTTCCGATCTCCTGTGCAATAAAACCCAGCTTTCGCCCATTGGCATCCGGGCTCTGCATCACCTCCCTGAAGAAATCCAAATGATGGTTCAGTCTGACTTTTTCCTCGGTAATATCCAGTTTTTCAATATAGTAAATTATTTCCTGCTCCAATCGATTCATGTCTACAGCAACAGACTGGAGGCTTTTAAGCTCTTTCAGGAACTTCTCTCTTACCCGTATGATTCGCCCATCTTCCAGCGGTATGATGGATCGTAAAAGGTTGCCCAATCTGTCGATCCTTTCCAGCATATCCCTTCCCAGCTCAAACCCCTCTTTTTCTCTGAAATGGTTCAGTTCAGCAATGGCATCCAGCAAAGTTTTACGTACCACCTCAAATTCATCCATATCAGCCTCTGCCCGCTGCCCTTTAAAAATATCAGGCATTCTGAAAAGGAGGGAGAGATAATCCTGTGAAGGCTGAAGTCCGAAAGATGTTTCTATCTCCTTCAGCTTACCATATCCTGCACGGAGCAATGGGATATTGATCTGCACATCCTGTTCATTTTCCTGCTGTTCTGCTGTAATATTGCAATAAATCTTCCCCCTTTCCAGATGCTGTGTGAGGAGCATTCTGATCTCTGGTTCCAGATCATAGTAACCTGCGGGGCATTTGAGACTCTGATCAAACTGCTTTGAATTCACCGATTTGATTTCCACGGTAATTTGCTTTTTCCCAAAGACACCAGTGGCTTTTCCGAATCCGGTCATCGATCTTATCATCGTCAACGATTTTTTTGCAAAGATAGCGAAGGATGTTCACCGATTTTCATCAGGGTGTTTTAACAACCCTTCCGCTACGTACGTGCCTGTCTGAATAGTACTTTTCATTCAGGTCGCTGACCATTACGCCGCTTTTTACAGTTGCATGGACAAACTTCTGATTGCCGAGATACAATCCTACGTGACTGATTCTGTTGCCATTGATGTTGAAAAAAACCAGATCACCCGTGCGCAGATCCTCTTTTTTAATTTCGCGGGTTTCGGCAGCCTGACCTTCGGCACTGCGGCTGAGAGAAACCTGATAAACCACCCGGAAAACCTCCTGGGTAAAACCACTGCAATCGGTACCCTTCATTTTTTCCTTCTGACCATACCCATAAGGCGTGCCCATCCATGTTCCTATTTCGGTGTACAATGGCAAAAAATCCGGACTTACTGTATCTGTCCGCAACCCTTCCTGCTGCGCTTTTGAAGGAGCCCTTTTATCTTCAGCGATTTTGTCCTTCTTTTTATTATACTTTACCGTAACCTGTTGATCTTCATTGTCTTCCCAGGTAACCTTCATCTCCTCATTCTTGTTCTGCACAGGCAACAGGGGAAGGATGCCGCATCCGGCACATGTGATTGTAGCCATAAAGCAGAAGAGAGTAAAGCGGGATATATTTTTCTTCATCCAAAGTAAAAATAAACATTTTCAGGAAAAACCTCTGCCATAAATGTAAAACGCTTAAATTGCCCAATGATTTTTCAGGCATATCCCAATGGAAAGAATGCGACCACCTGTTGAACAGCATAAAATACTTAAGTGGTTTACTTTCAAAAGGATCATTATTCCTGTGATCATACTCATAGTCAGTATTTTGTGCAATAGTTTCAT
>CAZJZF010000002.1:0-26136 GCA_964550385.1 uncultured Lentimicrobiaceae bacterium
TAATTGGGTGCGTTGAGCATAAAAGGGACAGGCAATCCAGTCCCGGAGAGCTGCACGGTATAGGGAGGATTGATGCTTGAAAATCCTTTGAGGGGATCTATGGACAAGCTGACCGGGATCCCGAAAGAATTCCTGATGTGTATGCCGATCCTGGGATCATTAACCCAAAAGGTTCCTCCAAGGCTCTTCTCGAAAATTCCAAGGCTTAAAGTATCGGCCAGCAATGCCATCGACCGGGTCTTTATCAGCCCGAACAATGCCTTATACTCTATATCATGCTGAGAAACACTGGCTTTGATAGAGAATGGACCCGGATTGGGGTTGTTGTCGCCGTAAAGCCTAACATCAAAGAAATAGAAAAGATTGTTTTCATTTCCGGCATTGTCATACACAAAGGTATAATCGGCCAGGTTCAGCTGCACACTGGCAATTACCGGAAGGGTTCCGGTATAGTTCAGATCAAAAGAACGTCGAAAAGGAACACCCCCCTTGGTAATGAAAGGGGTGGTAAGAATCACCCTGGCATTATGGGGCATCATGCTCTCTATGTTGAGATTGAAAGTTCCTGCCTTAAAACGGATACTGTCAAGTTCATCTCCGTTGGTGTTCACAAATTTCTGCTTGAAAAAGTAGCTGAGTGTTATACTGTCGCCGGCAGGCAGGCTTACAGGGAACAAAATGCTTACAGTGGTGTCTTTTGCCTGGTCGCCGAAGGAAATAAGGCCGCCGGCGTACTCAGACAGAATCTGGCTCTGATGGTACAACGAAAGGGAACTATCGGGATTTTGCTTCAGATAGTCGATCTCTCCGGTTTTTTTCAGAATGTCATCAATCGTAAGTCTGGCACTTGCCAGAGGTACCGCAATGTTAGGATTCCATTCCGGAGCCTTGAATTTACCAAACTCCAGATCCGGGGCACACGAACCCAGAAAAACCATAACAGAAATCATAATAGCCGGATACAACCTACCCCCGGAATGGCGCAAAATGCTATTTCCTTTCATGGTATGGAGGTTATTTTTCAGATTTGTCATCTATTTGCAACTAAGACAATCAAAAACACAACTTGTTTGTAAAAAGTATGTTAAACGCTATAATTTTTCAATCATTACAACCCTTCCCTTGGCCATTACCACATAACCCGATGCCGCAGGTGATGACCTCCAGACTGAAAGGAAGTCGACACTCCTTGACGATAGATTTACCAATTTCATTTCAGGCTTTGCTACCAACAGGGGTGCCATGGATACATCTCTGGCGGTAAGCAGTATTCCGGAATGATAAGGTGCAGGTTTTACATCCATGGATAAAGGTGATGCCAAAGGTACTTTATTAATAGCTTTTAAATTGATATCCAACGACCATAACGCGGATGGCTCAGCAACTGCGATCCCTCCCAACCCTTCGGCATTATAGGTCAGCCACGAAGCCGGATCAAATTTCATCTCCTCACCTTTCACTAAAGTGCCGTCCATCGCAGCCAGCCTCAGTAGTCCGGCGCCATCAAGCCAGGCAAACACAGGCTGGCCATCTTTTGCAACTACTGCAATTTCCGACTGTTTGCTCCTTCCCGGCGACAGCTTTACCTGAAATTTCTCCTTTCCCCTTCGATCGAAGAAGTGAATAAACCCCTCACTATCCGTGTGAATTAAAAAATCCTGTCCTCCTGCCCTCAGATAATCCAATCCATAACCTGCATCACGCAACTCCGGATAAATCCATCCTGCAACCTGCCGCCCTGACAGATCCACATTGGCAAGATGACCTTTGGTATCATAATATACACAGCGGTAATTGCCATTCTTCTCATAGTCAAGAACCGACAAACCGGTGCTGAAGGGGCTCGCAATCTGTACCGGAAAACCGGGAACATATTTTCCGTCAACCTGCACCAGATGTAACATATTCCGGCCTAAAAACAGGCATTGCTGCCTCCCGTTTTTAAAAAGGTCGATGGCATACAGCTTCGAAAGGGGTGGCTCCTTTGTGCTCATCTTCCACTCGATACCGGCCTTGTCGTTCAACAGATATAAACTTCCCGTTTCATCGGCTGCAATCACCTTGTAATCATTCATCCTGTAATCACGAAGAATCAACGGGGCAACAGCCAAAGTTGCATCCAGCAGCACCTCACTGCCAAGAGCCGGGAGGGAAACCTCTGCTTGTGCCTGAATAGCAATATCTGTAAGCAGAGTACCCCCTGATTTTGCAAAACCAGCCATGAACTGTTGGGGAATGTAGGGCAATGATTGTAAGAAAAGTTCCATTTTCTCCTCCTGCACCAAAACCTTAAGCCATGATTCACCCTCCAACCGGTCGAAATATACCCTCCGGCTCATCTGCCCTTTTACCTGCTGAAACATGGTTGTATATTGAGGTTGCTGACTTAGAAGCTTACCGACCGAAAGCTGGTTCAGAACAGTAAGCAAAGCCTCCTGTGTTGGGGCAATTACCAGATAATTCTGCCAGGAGGTGATTAATGGGTTTACAAAGGTTTTATAAGCGGATCCGAAAATTGCAGGAATCAGGTATTCGGTGGAAACCGTGTAGAAAACGAAATCCTGGTACTGCTGCCGGCTAAGTGTGTCGAAATGACCTGATAAACTGGCAAGGAGTTCAGGAGCTCTGGTGGTCTGCAACAACAACAAAGCATTAGAGCCTTCCGCTGTGTCGCGGGAGGAGATGCGGGCATTCACAATGCATTCCGGCATAAAGGAGTCAATGCCTGCCTCAACACGGCTGATGATATCTGCAGGAACGGAATAGGTTTCCTTTAACCCACCATCACGGTTTCTGATATATTGATCCAGATACTGATGTCGGTATTCGCGAAGAGAAGAGATCAGCATCTGGTCGTAAAAAAGGGTGTTTGCCGGTAATGCCAACCCTGGGTCATCAAGATTCTGCGTAGCCTCCGTCAGTGCCTCCTGTAATCCTTTTTCTGTTATATCCGGTCCGGAGAAACCCTGAAAACGCATCAAAGCGCCTTCCGCCTTTAAATCAAAAGCACCCCAACACCCAAAATCAGGCAGAGAGGAAAGGAGCCTCCGCTTATCATCCTTAATAAACCGGGTCATCCAACTGTACAATCCCTCGTAGGAAATAAATACCCTTACAGCCTTATTCTGACTCTTCGCCAGTTGTTCCCTTGCATCGCTAAAACTTTGATCTTTAAGTATATGATTCCCTGAGTCCAGCGTATAATACCCCAGCTCAAAAACTTCCCGGTCGGTCGACCCGATGAGTATTCCATCCCTGATGGCAATGAAAAGTTGTCTTCCGTCCGGTAAAACCCTCTCGAAAAAAACCAGTTCCAGTAATTTCTTTTCCTGGTAGGAAGTCCATTGTTTCCTTAGAAAATGATGCACTGCAGCAGGCCTTAACCCTTCCGGAAGCCGCACTGCAAAAAGAAAAGCAGGGCCATCCATTTTTCTGGGAACCAGACTTACTGCAAACGGTTCGCTGGAAAAAAGCTTTGCTATGGATTCGTCCTCTTTCACAAACCCCGAAATCTCCCTGGCAACCACCCCGAGATGATTCTGCATTCCTTCCGTGGAAAAACCCTGAAACCAAACCGGATGGTTCGCAAGTGAATCAAGGAAGGATCTGATCCCTTCCCCTTCCGCCACCAGGATAGCACTCTGAGGAATTCCCTTCAGCACTTCCTGTTCCGGGTACCTGATTTTCAGATAAATATAACGTCCGGCGATTCCGGCTAACAAAATACCAATGATGATCAATGCCAACAAAGGAATCCTGCTGCGTAACCTGCTTTTATTTTGTTTTGCTTCGATTTCCATATAGATATTTTCTGAACGGTTCAGTCAAATTTTAACGATAGCTGTTGTTGAATCCTGAAGGTCTTCCGGTGGTAAGGACTCATTCCAATGCTTCTGACGGCTTCAATATGAACCCGGGTGGGATACCCCTTGTTGGCATGCCATCCGTACAGGGGATACTCCTGAGATATCTGCTCCATGTACCTGTCGCGATAAACCTTTGCAAGAATGCTGGCAGCAGCAATGGACAAATATTTCCCATCTCCCCCGACGATACATTGATGTGGTATGCTTTGGTAACTCCTGAACCGGTTTCCGTCAGCGATGATGAATTCCGGACGCACCTTCAGCGAATCGAGCGCTCTGTGCATGGCAGTGATGCTGGCCTGCAGAATATTGATCTGGTCGATCTCCATGGCATCCGATACCCCAATACCACAGGCCAGAGAATCCATCTCGATAACCTGTGCAAGCTTTTCCCGCTGATTTGCTGTTAACTTCTTCGAATCGTTGATTTGCGGATGACAATAACCATCTGCAAAAATTACTGCAGCCGCATATACCGGGCCTGCCAGACATCCCCGTCCTGCCTCATCGCATCCGGCCACCAGAATGCCCCCAGTCTCGTAGTAACTGGTTTTCATAATATCATACTCATTTGGAAAACAACAACGATCAGCATCAAAATCCAAAGTATTGCATTGGTACTCTTTTTCTTTTGTGATTGAAGCAATAAATCCGAGTACAAAGGTATCCCTGCTGCAGTAACGAAAATTAAGAAATGATAAAACATCCCACCCGATATCAGAAGCAGCAATGCAGACGGTAACAACATCAAATACAGAGTTTTATACTGCTGCCGAATGGAGATGATTTGCTGATCAATACTCCTCATCGAAGCCAGCAATGAAATAGAAACGATTAAAGCCAGCAGTACGGTAAGGAAAAATTGAGGAATCTGCAATGAGCGGATGAGAAAGGGGAAGAAATAGAGGAAATTGGAGATGTACATTCCTAGCACTGCATTCAAACCAGGATCAGAATACATTCCTGTAATCCATTGCAAAACAAGATAATAGACCCAGGGAATGCCCAATCCGGTGAGTATAACGCCAAAGTAATTTCGGCTGTACAATCGCAGCACCAGCATGGCTACCAGTAAAAAAGGGAAGAAAATCAATACGGGATATAACACTACCGATGCCAATGAAATGAGTAACCCGGCATTAAAAAGATAAACCCTGGTTTTTTGTACAAACGATGCTTTCAATAGGGCAATAATTCCCGGCAGAAGAAAAACCAGGGCAGGTAAAACCGGGTGTATTCCGTTGTTTTCCGGGAAAAGAAAGACCAGAATTGCTCCGGTAATCATAGTCACCATCGAATTCCTCCTCACAGGTGACAGGATTAAAGACAGAATTGAACTCTGGTAAAGAATCCAGAGGATCATCAGGTACCATACCAGGATACGGCTCCAAAGGGGCCACATCAATACACCTGTTGAAAACCATTTATACAGCAAAGAAGCATCCTCTGGCTGAACAACCCATCCCCCCTGGCTTATCAGGGATGGCAGAGGCAACAGCAGAAGCAGTGCCAGCCAGATGGTTTGCCCTATAAGATTTTTCCCACGCAGAATCCTGATGAGCATCCTTCTTCAGATTATTTTCTCAGAGCACATCAAACCCGATGTCCTTCCGGTAATATTTCCCTTCAAATGCAATCTTCTCCGATTCATGGTATGAGCTCTTCAAAGCATCCTGCAGATTTTCTCCCAGAGAGGTTACCCCCAGAACCCTTCCTCCGGCTGTAATGACCTGTTGCCCCTCAGATTTGGTTCCTGCATGAAAAATCAGGCTTTTTCTCTCTTCCTCCAGTCCAAATATTTCTATTCCTTTGCGATACGCTCCAGGATATCCCCCCGATACCAGCATTATGGTTGCAGCAGCATTCTTGCTGATGGACACCCTTTTCCCGGACAATTCCCCGTTGACGGTTGCCATCAGAAGCTCCCCAAAATCGCTTTCGATACGGGGAAGCAATGATTCTGCTTCAGGATCCCCCAACCTTACGTTATACTCGATCACATAAGGATTCGTGCCACAAATCATCAATCCGAAGAAAATAAAACCTGTGTAAGGTATCCCCTCTTTCCGCAAACCATCCAGGGTAGGTTTGATAATCAGCTCCTCTACCCGGGTACGCATCTCCCCGGTAAAAAACGGCACAGGGGAAACAGTTCCCATGCCCCCGGTATTCAATCCGGTATCCCCCTCACCAATCCGTTTGTAATCCTTTGCCTCGGGCAGCATCACATAGCTTTTCCCATCCGTGAGAATAAACACCGACACCTCTATCCCTTCAAGAAATTCTTCAATCACAAGCGTATTCCCCGCTGTTCCAAACTTGCCATCGTCCAATATATAGCCAATCTCTTCACAGGCAGCAGCCCGGTCTGTGAGAATCACCACTCCTTTGCCTGCAGCAAGCCCATCAGCTTTCAATACATAAGGTGGCTTCAGGGTTCCAAGGAAAGCCCTGGCTTCCTCGGTCTCCCCTTTGCGAAAACTACGGTAACCTGCCGTTGGAATTGCATATTTAACCATAAATTCCTTTGAAAAAGCCTTGCTCCCTTCGAGCATTGCACCGGCGGCACCAGGCCCGATGATGCCCACTCCGGATAAGGCTTGATCTGCCTCCATAAAATCCCGGATGCCATTCACCAACGGGTCTTCAGGCCCCACTACCAGCAGGTTGATCCTCTCCTGCAAAATCACCTCGCGAATCCCGGCAAAATCATGCAGGCTACCGTTCAGGTTTATCCCACATTTTGCAGTGCCGGGATTGCCAGGTAAAATGTATAAGGCTTCTGTTAACCTGCTGCTGGCTAATTTCCAGGCCAGGGCATGCTCGCGACCCCCACTCCCCAATAAAAGTGCTCTGATCATCAAATCTTTTCGTTTTAAATTTCGTTGACTGGTATGCAGGACTACCATTTTCACTTATCCATTCCAGTTCTACATCCCCAAACTTTTCTACCTCAGGCAAAAGTATTGAATTTTTTGCCCCTATGGAACCCTTCCTGAAAAAAGGGTTATTCCAGTCAGGATTGCAGGAAGGGTAAAAGGCTCTTCCCGAAAAAGGCCGAAAAAAGCTGACCCGCTACCCGTCATCCTGGCATAGTAGGCTCCGGCTTCGTAAAAAGCATCCGATATTCTGGCTGCTTCCGGATAAAGCTCCATAACAACCGGTTCGAAATCATTCCTGAGGTATTGCCTCCATAGCTTCGGGGATAATTGTACGATTTCTCTGATGGATTTTTCAGGTATGGCTGGCGTAATCCGGCCGAAGGCTTCTGAAGTTGAAATGCTGAATTGTGGCCTTGCTATAATCAGGTAACTCCCGCTGGCCGGGTTTGCAACCGGCTCCATGATTTCTCCCCTGCCGGTTGCAACAACTGGCCTGTTCCTGATAAAAAAAGGGCAGTCACTGCCCAGCTCCAACGCCAAAGCCTCCAAATCCTCATCCGAAAGGGCACAACCAAAAATGCTGTTCAGAAGCAATAGTGTAAATGCACCATCCGACGACCCGCCCCCCATCCCGGATCCCAGGGGTATCTGTTTGTGAAGATGTATACGGACGTTTGGTATCCCATAATTGGCTTTCATCAGGTGGAATGCCCTCACGCAGAGATTCGTACTCTCCGTTCCCGGAACCGGTAAGCCCGAGGTATGAAATTCGAATCTGCCGGAATCAGTCTCCAGTACCTCAAGTATATCATACACAGGTACCGGAATCATCAGGGTTTCAAGGTTATGAAATCCGTCGACCCTGCGCTCCGTAACAAACAATCCCAGATTTATCTTGGCGTTGGGAAATGCGATCATACTAACTTCCTATCAGGCAAAAATAAATAATTCCCCTCCGCTGGCAATCCAAATAAATGAACAAATTTTGGATATATTTGCTCAACCAACCAATCCGGTATGCCCATCCTCAATGCAGTCATTTCGTGGTTTATGAAGAAGAGAATCCACCAGATTGAACTCTTCCGCAAATACCCGATTGAGGTTCAGCAGGAGTGGCTGAGGAAACTGGTCAGCCGTGCCGCTTCCACCGAATGGGGCCTCAGGTATGATTTCGCTTCCATCGAAACAGCAGATCAGTTCAAAAATCGGGTCCCCTTGCAGGACTACAACCTCCTTAAGCCCTATATCGACAGGGTGCGGAGCGGGGAACAAAACATCCTGTGGCCTTCGAAAGTGGTTTGGTTTGCCAAATCATCGGGTACCACCGGCAACAAGAGTAAGTTTATTCCGGTAAGCAACGAAGCACTGGAAGAGTGTCATTTCAAAGGGGGCAAAGACCTCCTTAGCATTTATTGCAACAACAATCCCGATACGAGAATCTTCGACGGCAAAACCCTGGGCCTGGGTGGTACACACGACTACAGCTCCGAAAAACCGGGGCCCTATCACGGAGATGTATCCGCAGTAATCATGCAGAACCTCCCCTTCTGGTTCGAACTGATACGTACCCCGGATCTTTCTACAGCACTCATGGATGAATGGGAGGAGAAACTATCGCGGATTGCCGAGATTACCAGTCAGGAAGATGTTACCATTATTACAGGAGTTCCCAGCTGGATGCTGCTTCTGTTGCATAAAGTTCTGGATATAACCGGAAAATCCCAGATCCGGGAGGTTTGGCCCAATCTCGAAATGTTTGCCCATGGGGGGGTTAATTTCTCTCCCTACCGCGATAAATACCAGGCAATTTGCCCCGGAAACCTGAAATACATCGAAACCTACAATGCCTCAGAAGGATTCTTTGGCATCCAGGACAGGAACCAGGCCGATGATATGCTGCTGATGCTGGATTATGGAATCTACTATGAATTTATCCCTTTGGAGAATTTGGATGAGGATCAGCCGGATACCCTGGGGCTTGACCAGGTCTCAACCGGTATTCCCTATGCTCTGGTGATCTCTACCAATTCAGGGTTATGGCGCTATCGGCTCGGTGATGTTGTGACCTTCACCTCCCTTAACCCTTTCCGCATCAAAATCATCGGCAGAACCAAGAGCTTCATCAACGCCTTTGGCGAAGAATTGATGGTAGATGTGGCTGAAAAAGCCATCGAATCCGCCTGTCTCGCCTCAAGTGCTTCTGTGTTGGAATTTACCGCTGCCCCTGTGTACCAAAATAGCAACACCTCAGGAGCTCACCAGTGGATTATTGAATTCGATAAAGAACCTGGTGATCTGGAGCATTTTACCAGAGAGCTGGATCATGCCCTGCAAAATCTGAACTCAGATTACGAAGCGAAAAGATACAGAAATATGATCCTGGGGATGCCACAGATTATGTCAGCGCCCAAAGGAACTTTCTACTCATGGATGAAAAAAAGAGGAAAGCTTGGTGGACAGAACAAAGTACCGCGTTTGAGCAACAACAGGAATTATGTGGATGAAATCATTGGTATGCTTGCTTAGCATCATTCTGCTGTCACTTAGCCCTGCCTCCCTTAACAGGTCAGGAATTACCCTCTGTGTTGTATTGTCAGTGCAGGCTGATGCTTTTACCGCCGATCCATTTGGCAACCTCTATGTCATCCGGGGAAATACCCTGAGAAAATTCAGCGAAAAAGGCATTATACTTTCTGAATTCACAGATCCTTCCGTTCTTCACTTCTCCTCTGCCGATGCATCCGATCCTTTCAAAATTCTGCTTTTCTCCAAAGAATCTGCTGAAATTAAAAGGGTGGATAATGAGCTGACACAACAAGGCAGCACCCTGCAATTGAATAACCTTGGACTTTTTTCCCCCTGGTTTGCCTGCAACTCATACGAAAACGGATGCTGGATCTTTGACCAGATGCTGTTTGAGCTGGTCCGAATCAACCACCTGGGAACGATCGACCAGAGAACAGGGTCGCTGCTCAGCTTTTCTGAAAACCCCGTAACAATCAGAGAGATATTCGAACACGACCTCTATCTTTACGCAGTAATAGAAAATTACGGTCTCTGGAAGTTCGACCGGTATGGCAACCTGGCAGGAAAAATTCCTCTTCCGGATGGCTTTGGCGCCTGCTGGATCAGCAATCAAAAGATCATATTCAATCAGAATGGTAATCTGGTAATCTTTAACCCGGCACGCAATATGGAAAAAACTGCCGAACTGCCCATCAAAAATTACAGCGCCATTCGCATCATTTCCAATAAATTGCTTATGTATATTCCCGATACCCTCTCCGTTTACAACCTAAAAACCCTTTTATGAATCCCCCATTCCATATCGCCATTGCCGGAAATATCGGTTCAGGAAAAACTACCCTGACCAAACTCCTTTCCAAACACTTTAAATGGGAACCCCATTATGAAGATGTAGACAACAATCCCTACCTCGAGAATTTCTACGAAGATATGCGGCGGTGGTCTTTTAACCTCCAGATCTATTTCCTGACCCAACGCTTCAAACAAATAATCGATATCCGAAAAGGGAAAAAAAGCATAGTCCAGGACCGCACCATCTACGAAGATGCCCATATTTTCGCCCCTAACCTCCATGAGATGGGGCTGATGCGGACACAGGATTTTGAAAGCTATATTTCACTCTTCGAGCTGGTAAACAGCTTCATACAGCCCCCAGACCTTCTTATCTACCTGAGAGCCAGCGTTCCTACACTGGTACGACAAATCCAGGCCCGGGGAAGGGAGTATGAAAACTCCATCCGCATAGATTACCTGAAAAGTCTGAATGAAAAATATGAAAAATGGATAGAGAACTACAAGGGAGGCCGGCTGCTGATTTTTGAAGTAGACCAGCTGGATATCCCCGGAAAACCGGAACACCTTGGCCTCGTCATCGAAAAAATCCAGGCTGAGATGTTTGGCCTGTTCGAAAAATAACGAATATCATGAAAATCCTGGGTATCATCCCTGCCCGGTTTGCATCCACACGTTTCCCCGGAAAACCCCTGGTGGATATTGCAGGTGTGTCTATGATTGAAAGAGTTTACCGGCAGGCACTTAAAGCAAATTCACTCTCCGGACTGGTAGTGGCAACCGACGACCACCGGATCTTTGCGCACGTCGAAGCCTTTGGCGGAAATGTTGTGATGACCTCCCCCGAACATCCGACGGGAACCGATCGCTGCAGGGAGGTAATTTCCCAAAAGCCCTGGCAAAACTTCGAAGTCGTTCTGAACATCCAGGGCGATGAACCCCTGATCGACCCCGCCCAGATTAACCTCCTGGCTTCCCTCTTCAACGATCCTTCTGTCAAAATCGGTACCCTCATCCGCCAGATGGCAAATCCTGATCATCTGAAGAATCCAAATGTGGTTAAGGTTACCGTTGGAACCCAATATCAGGCAATCGCTTTTTCCCGGTCACCTATCCCTTTCCTCAGAAATTTCCCCGAGGAGGTATGGCTTAAACACCACACCTACTTCGAACATATCGGGATGTACGGCTTCGTCAAAACAACCCTTGAACAGGTAGCAGCCCTCAACCCCACCCCCAACGAAATCGCTGAATCCCTTGAACAACTCAGATGGCTCGATCATGGTATTCCTATCCTCACTGCCATATCCAATCATCTCTCCTGCAGTGTGGATACTCCCGAAGACCTGGAAGCAGTTGTTTCGTTGCTGAAAAACAAGCAATCCTGAATCCCGAAATCAACCTAATACATCCCAAAAATGGAAATCATCCGGTACATCAGCGAACTCCTGCTCCTCAGAGAATCTGTGATCCTTCCTGGATTTGGTGAGTTTAAAGCAATACCCAAAAAGCCGGGAGCAAACTCCGATGGTAATCTTACCCCTCCCGGGAAATCGGTTTCTTTCAACCCTACCGTTAAAGCCAACGACTATGTGCTGGCCAGACATATTGCTGAAAGAGAAAACATTCCCATTTCCCACGGAAACGAAAAACTCAGGGAATTTGTGGGCAGGATCTCCGGGGAACTTGAGAAAACAGGCAATTTCTCCTTCAACGGTATTGGCACCTTCTTCCTCGATTCCTTCAACTCCATGACATTCAACCCTGATCCAGAGGCCAACTTCGACATGACAACCTATGGGCTGGGAAAGGTAGCCGGAATGATGAATGAAGAAAAACCAGTGATTTCAGAAGCAGAAACTTCACGCTACGAGAGGCCGGATTTGCCTCCTGCCGAAACCCGGGAAGAAATCATGCCTGAACCACTACCATTGCAAAGAAAAAGAAGGTGGGTTTGGATTGCCCTGATATGCATCCTTCTCGCCGGAGCGGTTTCAATTGGCATCCTCTTCCCTGATCCTTTCGCAACAGCATGGACCACAATCTCCCATAAACTTGGCATTCAAAAAGATGCCGCAAATGCAGAATCTTCTGAAGTGCCTGCCCTTGCACCTCAACCGGAACAATCGATTCCTGTTGAACCAACTCCTGAAACACCCGATACCATTCAGGAAATAGCCCCCCAAAATACATCGCCTTCATCACCGGCACAAAAGCTTCCGGCATCTCCTGTGCAAACCGGCAGCATACCATCAAACGGAGATTTTATGATTGTAGCCGGGTGCTTTGGCAGTCAGGAAAATGCTGACAGATTGGCAAATAAGCTTCGCGATAAGGGCTTTACACAGGCAGCGATCGAAGGAAAAACCCCCTCGGGCCTTTTCAGGGTTTCTGCCGGGTCGTACTCATCGAAAGAGGATGCACAGAAAGCCCTGCAGGAAGCAAACGCCAGAAATGAATTGAAGAATGCCTGGGTCGGCAGGAAATAATGCACCCCAAAACCTTTTGATGCAGAGCATTTCTGGGAAATACCACTTACTGCTGCTTGCTGGCCTGCTCATCAGTTTCAGGCTGTCAGGTCAGAACGCCGAACCCGGCCCGGTGATGGTTCCTCCTGCCATTTCAACTCATGACTACCCGCCTAGCAACCACGACCTCCCGTCGTACGAGTACCTGAGCCTCCGGAAGGATACAAATTTCAGGGCAGGATTTCGGATGCTTGCCCCCCGAATTGCCTTTAAACTTACCGGCGGCTGGAAGCGATACCGCCATACAAACCAGCTTACTGACGATTGCCTTCTGCCCCTTTTGATCTCCCCTGAAATCCTGTATCCTATGTCTGCCGATAAATATCCGGGAGCTGAACTGTATCTCAAAAATACCCTCTCCGACTCCATTACCGATACCCGCCATTGCCTTCTGCAGGCACGTTCCATAAGGCATATCCAAAGGATCTGGGTCAATTATCTCCTCGGAAATTTCATCTCCGGAACAGGGCCCGAAAACACCCTCTTTCCTCCAGATACTCCCGCCAGCAATGCCCTCAAAGAATCACAACTGTTGAAAAAGGCTGTCAGAGCATATGTGAAGGATAGAAAAGATACCCTGTTCGATCCTTTCCATTACCGCGCACATTTCGGTCCTCTCGAAACCATTCGCATCACAGCGCACCCAACCGGGATTGAGCATTTTACCGGATCCTTTGATTGCTCAATCGTAAGAACTTCAGATACTACCTGGTATATGGTAATAACCAACATCACCAGCGTTACCTCGGCCGACCTGTACTCTGCCTTTGCCAAACCCTCCTCATGGCTTAAATCATTTCCAAGAACCTATAATCCAACCCCTTATGGGAATATTTTTCAGGTATTTCAACTCCACCTTACAAGAAAGGAGATGGATCTTCTTGCACCAATGTGGAAATGATCTGATCTTTGCACCCCGGAAAGAAATGCCTTGAATCCATTTCAAACCGATTCATGGAATATGGGAAAAAAGAAAAAACTGGCCAGATTTGCTGAGAATGAAACATTCCCCAATATGTTTCAGCTTTCTTTTGAGGAATTGACTACTGCGGGCTTTCTCCTGAAAGGGTTTTGGAAAGAAACCTTCTTTCATAACAAAAACCCGCTGGTGCTGGAACTTGGCTGTGGAAAGGGGGAGTATACCATAGGGCTTTCCAAAGCAATGCCGGAAAAGAATTTTGTTGGCTTCGATATCAAAGGGGCAAGAATGTGGAAGGGATGCAAAACTTCGCAGGATGAAAACCTGACAAATGTGGCTTTTGTAAGAACACGGATAGAGTTTATCGACCATTTCTTTGCCCCTGATGAGGTGGATGAAATCTGGATCACTTTCCCCGATCCACAGCCCAGACAATCCCGGGAGAAAAAAAGGCTCACATCCCCTGCCTTCCTCGATCGATACCGTAAAACAGGCACCCGCAATTGCCTCATCCATCTTAAAACCGACAGCGATCCCCTTTTTGGTTATACAATGCAGATCATTGCAGAACAAAACCTTCAGGTACTCATCCAAACAGCTGACCTGCATAATTCGACCCTGACCGGGCCCGTAAAAGATATCAGAACCCATTACGAGCAAATTTGGCTGAAAAAGGGACTAACCATTAAATACATCTGTTTCTCCCTTTTTCCAGACTATGGAAAACAATAGTTTTTTCGAAAAGGTTTGGTGGGTGGCATCCCGGATTCCCCATGGCAGAGTTACCAGCTATGGGGCCATCGCAACCTTCCTCTCTGCCGCCAAAGCCTCCAGAATGGTAGGATGGGCTATGAATGCTTCCCATACCTCCGATATCGGTATACCGGCACACCGGGTGGTTAACCGCGCTGGGATGCTTACCGGTAAGAACCATTTCGGTGATCCTGGATTGATGCAACAACTGCTGGAAAACGAAGGAATCAGCGTTGTTAATGATCAGATCATCAATTTCAGGCAGTATTTCTGGGATCCATCCGACCACCTTAAAAATCCGTTCTGATATTTTGGGATTGAAGAAGTTCTGCCTATCTTTGCATCGCTTCGTTTCTGGTTATTAGTGAAGTAAGACAATAACAGAATCGCTATGATGACACTGAAAATATCAGCCACATTCAGATTCCGGAACATCAAAAACCGGGATGAGTTTGCACGATCATAGCCATCACTTTTCCCCATTTTACTTTCTCAATTATTACTAATCAAACACCTCAGCCAGATGGAATTACCTTTTGCAGAATCCTATAAAATAAAAATGGTCGAGCAGATTCGCCCCTCATCCCGGGAAGAACGCGAACGCTGGATCAAAGAAGCCAGATACAACCTATTCAACCTGAAAAGCGATCAGGTATTTATCGACCTCCTTACCGACTCCGGAACCGGAGCCATGTCCGACAAACAGTGGTCGGAAATGATGATCGGAGATGAAAGCTATGCCGGTGCATCCTCCTTTTTCAAACTGAAAGCGGCAATTAATCAAATCACTGGCTTTCCTTATTTCTTGCCTACCCACCAGGGTCGTGCTGCTGAAAATGTCCTCTTCTCCGCTCTGATCAAGGAAGGGGATTTTGTCCCCGGAAATGCCCATTTCGATACCACAAAGGGTCATATCGAATTCAGAAAAGCCACTGCTGTTGACTGTACCATCGATGAAGCTTACGATACTTCAGTCTATCACCCATTTAAAGGAAATGTCGACCTCCAGAAACTGGAAGATGCCATCCTGAAATATTCCCCGGCAAAAATACCTGCCATTGTGATTACCGTTACCTGTAACACCTCCGGGGGACAACCGGTATCAATGGATAACATGAAACTAACCTATCAACTGGCACAAAAATATGGCATTCCGGTAATCTTCGACTCAGCCCGCTTTGCCGAAAATGCTTACTTCATTAAGATGCGTGAACCGGGTTATCAGGACAAATCCATCCGGGAAATTGTTGCCGAAATGTTCTCCTATGCCGATATGATGACGATGAGCAGTAAAAAGGATGCCATCGTTAACATGGGTGGTTTCATCGCAATGCGTAGTGAGGAAATCTACCGTAAAGCATCCGTTTTCAACATCATCTTCGAAGGATATGTGACCTATGGAGGAATGTCGGGCAGAGATATGAATGCCCTGGCGCAGGGACTCTACGAAGGAACCGAATTCGATTATCTCGACACCCGGATCAAACAGGTGGCTTATCTGGGAACAAGGCTGAAAGAATTTGGTGTTGAGATACAGGAACCCTTTGGCGGCCATGCCATTTTTGTAAATGCCGGCAAAATGATGCAACACATCCCTAAAGACCAGTTCCAGGCCCAGACCCTTGCCATTGAACTTTACCTCGAAGGTGGCGTCCGGGGTGTGGAAATCGGCACCCTCCTGGCCGATCGTGATCCTGTTACCCGCGAAAACCGGTACCCAAAACTTGAACTCCTAAGACTTGCCATTCCCAGAAGGGTTTATACCAATAACCACATGGAATATGTGGCTGTGGCCCTTGGAAATGTCGCCGCCCGGAAGAAAAATATCACCAAAGGTTTCAAAATCCTGTACGAAGCACCTATCATGAGGCATTTTACAGTAGAATTGGAAAAACTCTGAAATCCTTGCTTGTCCTGAATCCTTTTTTCCCTCTGGTTGCACTGGTAAGCCTCCTGGTGGCTTTCTCCTTCAGCTCCCTCTATTTTAAAGGGGGCATCACCAGGCATTTTCTAAAAGCAGGCATTTGGTTTTTGCTGATATTCATAGGTTTCAGCATGATAGGATGGTTATTGGGGAATGCAATCCAACCCTTGCTGGAACCAATCCATACAAAAGCCGGTGCCAGCCTGCTATTGATGCTTGCTCTGAAATTTCTGATCAAAGGGATTCGTACCAAAACCCTTAAGCGACTGTTCGATATCAGCAGAACCGCAACCATGGCCGGACTTATCGTGATGCTCAATCTGGATATACTTCTGATGTACGTAAGCTTGCCACTTGCTTTTCAAACGTCGGCTCTGCCGGTTTTTACAACCGGAGCAGTATCAACTGTTGCAGGCCTTACAGCAGGAGCAGCACTGGGTAAAAAAGCCGGACTTCTCCTTCCCAACCTGCTGGAAATATCGACAGCCATCCTCTTTGGAGTGGCCGGAATTATGGCTTTCCTGGCCTAAATGTAATCCCTCCAGTCGGTCTTGCGGGTGACCTTGAGATCCTGCAAAACCGATGATTTTACCTTCAGGGTCATCATATAACTCTTTCGCGGCCCCAGGGGAATCCAGTCGAGGCTCATATCCCAGCAATGCAGGTCGCGCCACAGACGTAACCGGGTAAATGACAACTCCTTCGCCATGATATCCACCCCCGTCTCTATCTCTATTTTCCATTTGGGTGTCAGATTAAAATCCCCCTGGATCCCAAGGGTCTGGATGTGCTGTTGCTCCCTCTTGTTGGTAACTGCCGTCAAAACACTCGAAAACCGGTAATTGTAGTTTAACGAAAACCGCCAGGGATTCGTCCAGTCGATGTAATGATCCGGATGCGCTGTAATCTCAGACACCTCCGCCTGATCCTCCGGTTCAACCAATGCACTCTGTTTGGCCGACTGATCTTTGGAACTCAGCATATAGGAAAAGCTTAAAGTCATTTCTGAGCTGGTCCTGCGAAAAAATTTCCCACTCCGCTCAAACTCAAAACGGTTAATCCTTCTTCCCAGCGTATCCACCTGGTAAGGATCCCAGGCTCCAGAAAAATTAATCCTGAGGTTTTTGAAGAGTGTTGTGTAACCGCTGAGGCTCAATGGGCTCCAGTTCAATGAATCTCTTGCAATATCGTAGCTGCCCGAAAGTGTTAACCCCTCAAGCAATACTACCTTACGGATCCCTGTGGTGTCTTTGTCCGATTTAACCTTCATCTCCAGATTGTTGCCAATGGAAAAACCTACCCTGCCAGACTCTCCCGCAGGGGGAGAACCATATACGAGCGTTTCGAAAATGGAATATCGGTTTAAAATCGGTCCTGAAACTCCTGGGGTCTGGTAATAAGCATAATAACCATACCTCTGCGCTGCAAAATCAGGAGTGTAATTGAACGACAAAGAGGGTGACATCACATGCCTGAGTGTGGTCACAGGACCACGGGTAAAATCGTAAAACCCGTACATCCTGGTTCCCCAGTTCGAGGTGAAACTGTAATTTCTGGCAGCCTTAAATCCATATACCGTATCCGTATCCAGATAACCGTTAAGTGTGTCATCCCCCTGTATCAGTATACCGTTGTTCCACGATTTTTCATAATGCCTGAAATACCAGCGCTCGGTATATTGGATACTGTTTGTTACATTGAGCCAACCCCCGATGTTGAAATTGCTCTGTACGGGTATCGAATGCTGAATTCCATTGTTAAAATCTCTCAACTGCGTATATTTCAGCATGGTATCTGTGGTGATTAGTGCATTTTGTGATACCAGCGAATAACTCAGGTTGATCTCTTCATACCAGCGTGCCTTCCCGGTACTCTTTTTCCTCTTGAAAGGATAAATCCGTTGCAGAGTGGAAAGGCTGATGTCCGGCGCCTTCACCTGAAACTCCCGTGTAAGAGTATTCTGATTGTGCGTCATGGCAGCATTCAGGTTGAAAATGCCTGCGATCTGAGTGCTGTAACTGATATTGGAAGAGTACGTATTGGTAAGATAATCACTTGTGGTGGTAGGGTTGTAACTGTTGTAATCCGAGGATCCCACATTCACATTGGCCGAAAAACGGCGTGTCGGGTGCGCCCCGGGCTCCTGCATATGACTCCATTTAAAAAACATATTTTCAATACGCTCGTAATCCGGCGAATCCTTGTCTGTAAGCTTGGTTACCGCATAGCTGGCACTCACCCGCCCCGAATACCTGTACCTCTTTTTGTATACCGACTCTGCCTTCAGCCCCCAGCTTCCCCTGGAATAGATATCCCCTCGCAGCGCCAAATCCACATAGTCGTTGATGGCAAAATAATACCCGCCATTCTCAAGGAAAAAACCACGGTTTGCTGCATCTCCGTAACTGGGAATCAAAATTCCGCTGGTCTGCCCTTTTTTGTTCGGGAAAAATCCAAACGGCACAAACAGCAGTGTCGGTATTCCCTCAATCCGCAAAATGGCAGGGCCGGTGATGATCTTATCCTTCGGTATTACTTTTGCCTTGCGGAAGTAAATATCAAAATGGGGATGTTCATGGTCGTTGCAGGTGGTGTAAGAGCCTGAACTGATATTGATATGGTCATTGGACTGTTTTAAAATCGAATCCCCCAGAATATACCCCTCCCCTTCGTTCGTAACCACCCATCGGATAAACCCCTGCTTGGTCTTCATGTTGTAATACATCTCCTTTGCCTTGAACTCCCGCTCACCTTCCCTGAAAACAGGCGGGTTAATCACCTTGCCGGTACTATCGGTAAATCCTCTGGCATACAAAAGACTCTTGCTGAAATCAAATTCCAGATAACCACTCTCCTGTTCAATCTTCTGGTACTGCAAGGTGGCATTGGTATAGTTGCCATACAAATGAGCCTTCCTGGTTGTAAAATCCATTCGAATGGAATCAGTAGCCCCATAAGACACCGGGTACTGGAGCTGCCCCGACCCTGCTTCTGGTACCGTATCCAGGATGCCTGCCGCAGCAGTATCTGTTTGAACAGAAATAACGGTATCCCCGACCTGTGCCACCATATGGCCAACTCCCGCTGCGATCATCAGCAGAACAAGCAAACAGGCAGTTGTTAATTTCTCGGTTAGCAATTGAATTGGGGTGCTTCGGATTGATCTTCTATTTTGATATACCTTAGTCTGCCTGAAAAGTCGAAGTATTATTCACTTGTGTACCTTTTCAGGCACAATAACGTTAGTTCTTCTGGTTTCATATTCGTAAACCGTAACAAAAATAACCCAAAATGTCATATCAGCCCCGATTCAGAATCTGGATCCGAATGCTTGCCTGTATTGCTGTATCCCTTTTTACTGCCGAACTATGGTCCCAGTCTGCCACAAATCTTCCCGCAAAAGTCTGGACCATAGTAATCGATCCCGGTCACGGGGGAAGTGACCCCGGTGCGGTAAACGGTACCGTGAAAGAAAAAGATATCAATCTGGACATAGCCCTCAAACTGGGAAAAATGCTTTCTGGTATCGAAAATACCAAAATTCTCTATACCCGTAATACCGATGTAGCTGTCGACCTATACAAAAGGCCCCAGTTCGCCAACGACCATAAAGCCGACCTCTTTATCTCGGTTCACTGTAACTCCTCCGAATCTGCCAAACCATACGGAGCAGAAACGTTCGTTATGGGATTGCATAGAAGCAAGGCCAACCTCGATGTGGCAAGAAAAGAGAATGCCGTAATTCTGCTTGAAGAAAATTACAACCAGAAATATAATGGGTTCGATCCCAATTCTCCGGAATCGGAAATAATCTTCTCACTCTACCAGAATGCCTTCCTGGATCAAAGCGTAAACCTGGCCTCTCTTGTTCAGAAAGAATTCAGAGTCAATGCACAACGATTCGACAGGGGGGTTAAACAAGCCGGCTTTCTGGTGCTTTATAAAACCAATATGCCCGGCATTCTTATCGAAGCAGGTTTTCTCAGCAATGAAAACGAGTGCAAATACCTCGCTTCCGATGCAGGAAAAACAGCTGTTGCCAATGCGGTTTTTAATGCCGTTCTCAATTACCGCGAGAAAATAGATGGCGTAAAGCCAAAACCTGTGAAAAAGGATCCAGCCCCAAAAACAGGGGAAGTACAGACAGAAAAACCACAACAGACCCCCAAACCCCTGCCTGATCCTGATCCCAAAACCAATAACGATTCTGATAAAACAGCCAGACCTGTAGCCAAAGAGATCATAACGACTGAAAAACCCACCTCCCCTATCCAGCCCCCCGAAACCTATTTTTCCGTTCAGTTCCTTACCTCCCGCTCGCAGTTAAAACCAAACGACCCAGCCCTGAAAGGGATTTCGGAAATCCACTTTTATGAAGTAGATGGAACCTATCGGTACATCTCAGGGTATTTTCTCTCTCAAACAGATGCCAACCGTCATAAAACTACCTTTACAGAAGGAGCCTACAAAGACGCTTTTGTAGTTGCATTTCATAAAGGAAAAAGGGTCTCGCTAACGGAAGCTAATAGCCTGTTGGGAAAATAATCGGGCGAACCTGCCGTTTCTTTGTCACTGTGGTATACAGTCAGATGCCATTCCACAAATTGGCTTATGATCAGTTTTGCCCAGAATTGATTACCTTTGTATTGAAATTCCTCGCTGTGAAATTAAAAAAAGAAATACGGATTGCATTCCTCTTTCTCGCCGCTCTGGCACTGCTGGTGTGGGGTATCAATTTTATGAAAGGGAAAAATCTGTTTCGCGATGAACGTGTTTTTTATTCAGTCTACGAGCGTACTGCCGGCCTGGGTATCAACAACCCCGTAATGATAAACGGACATCAGGTGGGGTTGGTCAGAACCATTGAATTCCTTAAAAATGACCCGCAGGCTCGCCTTTTAGTTAAAATCGGAATCACCGACAAAATTCAGATTCCCTCCGATTCCAGGGCGGTTATCGAAACCAACCTGCTGGGATCCAATATGATAAATATTCAGCTCGGACAATCTCCCATTCCGCTGCAGGTTAATGACACACTCCTCTCGGCAGTGGCAACAACCATCCAGGAGCAATTCAGTATCGAAATGCTGCCCGTTAAGAAAAAAGCTGAAAATGTAATGCTCTCTCTGGATACAGTCCTTACCGTCATCCGATCAGTTTTCAATGAAGAAACCAGACTTAATCTCACTCTGGCTATGGATAATATCCGAAGGAGCATCGAAACCCTGCGGAATACAACTTACAACATCGATACACTGGTATCTTCGCAACGAAACCGGCTTACCCTCATCCTTGCGAATGTTGAATCCATTACCACAAATTTCGAAAACAATAACGAAACCTTTAGCAGAATCATTACCAACATCGGCAGCATCTCCGATACACTGGCCAGGGTTCAGATCTCAGGTACCCTGCAGAAGGCAGATAAAGCCATTGCAGATTTTGCGGAAATCGCGACCAAAATCAACGAGGGTGACGGAAGCCTCTCTTTGCTGATCAATGATAAAAAGTTGTATTACCAGCTTCAAAATGCATCCACTGAAATGAAAGAACTGATTAGGGATATTAAGATCAACCCCGACAGATATCTGCATTTCAGCGTGTTCGGCAAAAATGGTGCAAAGAAAAAATTTCAGGAAACGAACGATACCCTGGCCGACTAACCCTTCCGTATCATTTTTCGGTTCAGGTCGTACCGCGAAACCGGCCTCTCTTCTTCGCGTAACCTGAAATCCTTCAAAAACAAATCTGCAGCATTCAAATCCTTTTCCGGTGAGGTCGTTCCGGTTACATCCCTGATGTAAATGATGGTCTCTATTTCGCCTTCCCGAAACTCCATCCGCATGTTCTCCGACCTCGCCTTGTCTATACCAATCATGCCGCCACCCTCCTCTCTTACGTAATACAGGGTCTCGGTACTGCCCATTACATCCAAACGCTCCAATGCACGATCTTTGAAAAAACCGGTAATATGAACCCCCTTCACCTGGTTGTAACGGCCGGGACGATCTTCCGAAATGATGAAGCCATTGCCAACCATCCGTATGCTGTCCAGCTTCTGATTTACAAAATACAAGGTTATGGTGTCCGCCGTTATCTGGGTCTTCTCATTCCAAATAACTGGCATAGAGTACAATCGCATTAATGAATCTGCAAAATGATAGGTCATTGAATCACAAACCCCTTGTAAATCAGATCTGTAAAACCTTACATGATGATACCCATAGAATTCCTTTCCATTGCGCAGGCTATCATAGGTAAGATATAAAGTGTCGCTTTGCATCACCAATGTGTCATCCCGATCCCATATCTCTGCCCAGGCACTGTCGGTAAGCCATGCATATCCAAGATTGCCGGCATACTCGCCAATATTCCCGCCAAGAATAAAGTTGCTTAGGGTGTCAATGATCTTCACATTCCGGTATGCCTGCGAGAATTCGAGATTCCTGTCGTATGTGATACTGTCCCCCGATATCCTGATGTCTTTGTTTTGCATCCATGAATTCTTCCTGCAAACAGCAAAATCTTTTCGGGTGTCATACCTTCCCAGTTCAGTATAAATCAGGCTTTCATCCCCTCGTATCAGAGTAGACCCATAAACATCTGCTACTTCTGTAACGGTGTGATAATGTAAAGTATCGGTATACAGCGTAAAACTGGGATGAACCAGGACCACATCCTCTTCAAAGACCAAATGCTTTCGGTCGGCATAATAGGTTCCCTTCTGACTGGTAAGTGTATTGGTTCTGCTCACAATCTTACCTTTCTTCTCGTAAAAAGCAGTATTCTGGTCGATATTGTATATCAGCTCGTCCGTTGTAAGAGAAACCTGCGGATCAACCAGGACAACATTACGGGTTGCAGTAGCCATTCCGGTTGACGGGAGGTATTCAAGAAAATCGCAGTAGAGATTCAGGGTGTCAGAATCCTGAATATGCACGTTCGAATACGCTTCAACAACATTGGTCTCTTCGTAGAAATAGGCAGAATCACAAAACATCAGGGTTCCCTGGTGCCGGAATTGTACCGATCCAATGGCACGGCGTACATTCCCGAAATTTACCTGATCATATTCAACATATTCGGAATGAATCCATTCTATTTTCTTCTGCCCAAAAAGAAAACCGCCTGCCGAAAAGCTTAGTGCAAGAAATAAAAACCTAAAGAGTGCAAGCTGCCACGGCTTCATCCTACTTTTTTACTACCAGTTTTCTGGTAAGGAGTGCCTGCTGATTTCTGATCAATGAATAAAAATACACACCACTCTCAACCGATGACAAATCAAACTCAACGATACCCTGTCCGGCAGGGAGAACCCCCTCTTTGATGGTTCGGCCTGCAAAATCCCTGATCATCAGCACTATGGTGCCATAATCTTCTGTATTGGAGTAGTTAAAAGTCACCTGGTCGGTGGCAGGATTTGGATAAGCGGCTGATAATTCAGGCACATTGCCTGGTGCTTTTTCGATTCCTATGGTACCGTTAAAACGAACCGTTATGGATATGGTGTCATTTAGGTTGGCAACGTTGAAGAAAGTATAACGGATAATACTGATTCCTGTGTTATTGAGCGGATAGTAATCACCGGTGAAACTCGTGTCATTGCCTCCTGCCGGCAGATTTACCGATCCCACGGAAACGGTTGTGCTGCCCCCATAGCAGTTACCCGCAAAACAAAAGGTATTCATAGATCCTGGCACCATATATATCTCTTCCTTTTTCACCTTCACCTCAACCGCAGATGCACTGTTGTTGTGAACCTTTGCATCCACAATCAAAATGGTATCCACACTTCCCAAAACATCCAATACAGCTCCATTGGGCACAGGATTCCCGTGCTGGGTCAGACTTAAACTCTGGGCATTTGAATAAAATACTGCAAGAAGGAGAAACAGACTTAAAAACAGGGTAATTTTTTTCATAGCGACTAGATTAAGAGATATAAAGATATCAAAAATCGTGCAAAAATTATCAGGCTTCCCTGGGGTCGATGGTATGCAACCTGCTCTGCACAATTTCATCTATATCACTGTCAACCAATATTCTTCCGCAATATTCACAAACAATCACCTTTTTATGCATCCTGATATCCAGATGGCGTTGTGGGGGAATTTTATTAAAACATCCACCACAGGCATCCCGTTCAATCTTTACCACTGCCAGGCCATTCATGGCATTTTTCCGGATTCTTTTATAGGCCGTCAGGAGTCTTTCCTCTATCAGCTGACTGTACTCTTCTGAGAGTTTTAGCAGGGTTTCTTCCTCTTTGGCAGTCTCAGAAACAACTTCGGTCAATTCCTTCTGCTTTACGGCAAGATCCTCTTTCCTCTCCTGAAGCTTTTTCTCAGCCTCATCCACAGCAACACGTTTGATATCAAGCTCAGCAGTATGTTCCCGAATCTTTTTCTCCTGCAGCTGAATCTCTAACCCCTGATATTCTACTTCCTTTGTAATGGAATCATATTCGCGGTTATTTCTTACATTCATCTGCTGCTCTTCATACCGCTTGATCAGTTGCTCACACTGTTTAATAGCATCACGGCGCTCCCTGATGACACCCTCAGTCTTTTCAATTTCATCCTTGTGCCTTTGGAGCCTGGTTTCCAGTCCGGCAATCTCATCTTCCAGATCCTCTACTTCCAGGGGGAGCTCCCCGTGTACAATTTTGATCCGGTCAATTTGCGAATCTACCTTCTGCAAACTGTATAACGCGATCAGACGATCCTCAATCGTGATTTCCTTATTCGGGTTAGTTTCTTCTCTGTTCATTGAATTTCAACTATTTGTAATATGATATCGGGTTTTTCAGATGCGCTGAAATATGGCAGGCAAAAGTAGTGATTTTTTTTTGGATGGCCTCAGAAATGATGTGAGTCATAATAACCTCAGTTTCATAATGCCCGGCATCTACCAGAAGAATACTGCGGCCATAGTCTGTAAATTGATGATATTTAAGGTCTGATGTTACCAGTGCGTCCAGTCCCAGCCTTATTGCCTGCTCTGTTAAAAACGATCCCGATCCTCCGCAAACACCAACTTTACTTACCTCGTTTCCTTTACCTTTTGAATATCGGATACCCTCTGCTCCAAGGGAACTTTTCACTAATTCCAGAAATCCTTCCACAGTAACAGGCGTTTCCAATTCTCCCCAGGCTCCGGCTCCTGTGTATGGATCTCTGTTCACCAATGGAATGACGTCATACGCCACCTCCTCATACGGATGAACCTGTCTCATCCCTTTCACTACTTTGTCCGTCAGATATCCGGGCACTACCATTTCAATCCTGACCTCCCCGCCATTATGTATCTCCCCTCGGGTACCGATATAAGGATCTGCCCCTTCCAATGGCCGGTATGTTCCGATTCCCTCCGTGTTAAAACTGCATTGATCATAATCCCCAATGTTGCCTCCTCCTGCGTCAAACATAGCCATTCGTACAGAATCTGCCGCTTCAGCCGGACAAAAGGCAATGACTTTTTGCAACGACCCCTCCATGGGCTGAAGTACCGCTGGTTTTGGTATGCCGAGCTTACGTGCAAGGTGAAAATTCAACCCTCTCGCAGCATTGTCGAAATTGGTATGCATTATCAGAATGGCAACCTGGTGCTGAATGGCCATAATCAAGGTCCTCTCTGCCCCTGATCCACCTGTCAGTTTTTTTAAAGGCTTGAATATCAGCGGGTGATGTGCCAACACCACATTACAGCCTTTGTCCTTAGCCTCTTCTATCGTCTTCTCTGTAACATCCAGTGTAACTATAATCCCAGTAACATCCATCTCGCGGTCACCAACCTGAAGACCTGAATTATCATATCCCTCCTGTAACCCCAATGGGGCTATACACTCAATAAAATTCGCAAGTTCCCTTACTTTCATAACAAACCCGTTTGTCAGGCTCCAAAGATAACATAATGTTTAGGACTTCACTGTCGTCTATCAGGGACG
>CAZJZF010000003.1:0-3441 GCA_964550385.1 uncultured Lentimicrobiaceae bacterium
GAGAAATTGCCGGAATGATGGAAGGAATTGCGCTGCAGTATGGCGGAGCCGTATCATTCCCTATCATCCTGAGTCAGAATGGCGAAACCCTGCATAACCACGATCACAGTCAGATTTTACAGGAAGGAAGGATGCTGCTGATTGATGCAGGAGCAGAAAGCCTTAATCACTACTGTTGCGACTATACCCGTACCGTTCCGGTGGGAGGAATCTTTACCACCCGCCAAAAGGAAATTTACGAAGTGGTGATGCATGCCAACAACAGCGCCTTCAAGAGGATTCAGCCTGGTGTTACTTACCGTGAAATACACCTCCACGCCTGCACCAAAATTGCCAAAGGACTTACAGAAATCGGGCTGATGAAGGGCGACTTTAATGAAGCTGTTGCCGCCGGTGCTCATACCCTGTTCTTCCCCCACGGCCTGGGGCACATGATGGGCCTTGATGTACACGACATGGAGGGTTTGGGCGAAAATTATGTAGGCTACGACGACAAAGTACAGCGTGCCACCGAATTTGGCACTGCCTACCTGAGGATGGGGCGTGAACTGAAACCGGGCTTTGTAATCACCAACGAACCGGGCATTTACTTCATCCCCGCCCTGATCGATATGTGGCGCAAGGAGAAGAAACTTCAACAGTTCATCAACTACGACCTTCTGGAAACCTACAAGGGTTTTGGAGGAATCCGCCTGGAAGACGACATCCTGGTAACCCGCGACGGTTGCACCTTCATCGGTAAAAGAGTTCCGATAACCCCGGAACAGATTGCCGATATTGTTGGGAAGTAACCCATGGATATTACTATTTTTCATTGATCTGCATTGTTTTAACAGATCATTAACGATCCTGCCCTGCTTTATCGCTGAATTTTGCCGTTTCATTTTATATCAAATGAAACTATCTACATATTTAGGTGTTGTCATGCTATTCCTGTTACCTGTATCTCTTAAATCCCAGCAGGTTACCCCGTTCGACAATACTCTTTGGCATACCCAATATACCGAGGCACTTGCGTTTGCCAAAACCGATACATTACCTATGATTCTGGTCTTCAGTGGTTCCGACTGGTGCAAACCATGCATCATCCTGCATGAAAAGGTTCTGGTTACGGACGCCTTCAGTACCTGGGCAAAGACAAATGCCGTTTTGGTTTCGGTCGACTTCCCCAGACTTAAAAAAAATGCTTTGTCAAAAGAAATGGTAAAGCAGAACGAAATGCTGGCAGAGAAGTTCAATCCCGGCGGAGTTTTCCCCCTGGTTTTATTGCTGACCCCTGAGGAGAAAATCATCGGAAATGTGGAATTTCACAATGAAACACCTGAGCAGTTTATTTTATTGATTACAAATCTGTTACAATCCCATACTCAATGAAACAACTGACCCTTTTAGTCCTTTTCCTGCTCATGGGAGCTCTCCTGGCTCAGGGGCAAATCACTCCCGGAACCGTTACGTTTACCGTGACCACAACTGCCAATGGAGGGAAGTACGCTCCCAAACATGTATTCGCAATCTGGATAAAAAACAGTTCCGGCACTTTTATCCGCACCTCAAAGATGATGTCGCAGAAGGAAACCAAATATCTGTACCAATGGAAGGCCTCAAGCAGCCTCAATACCGTAGATGCCATTACCGGTGCCACCCTTACCTCGCACCAAACACATACCATCACATGGAACTGCAAGGATCTGAACAATAATGTGGTACCCGATGGCACCTACCAGTTCTGGATTGAGTTTGCAGACACAGATGCCCAGGGGCCTTATGCACACTTCGATTTCAACAAGTCAACCGCAGCGGTTAACACCAATTATCCCAACCAGTCGAAATTTTCAAATATTAATATCACCTATACACCTCAACCCATTGGCATTGAAGAGAATGCAAAAACCAGGAAAGTGGTGGTTACGGATCATGCGAACACAGTTCATTTCAACCTTTCGGGAAACAATGGTCAGAACAATATCTGTACAGTTTACAATCTGCAGGGTCAGCTTTTATATTCCTCCAGTGCGCCTGTAAGTAATGGCACTTCCCTGGATTTTATTTGGGAAGCAATCATACCACAGGGCATTTATTTATACAGGATTGTTTCGGGGAAAGAAGTGTACACCGGCAAATTCATCCATGCCAATTAAAAAGATTCCGGTATTTCTGCTTTCGGTATTCCTTCTTCAGGGGATACCGCTGGATGCTCAACCTGTACACCGTACCGAGGTATTGTTACTGATGGGCTCAAGGTTTGAAATTACTCCTTATGCTGATTCCGATAGTCTTTGCGAAGCAGGTATCCAAAATGCCATAGCAGAAGTAAAACGCATAGAAGAGGTTATATCCGAGTGGAAACCCGGAAGCGATATTTCTGAGGTGAACCGGATGGCAGGAATCAAACCGGTAAAGGTTTCTGCAGAATTGTTCGGGTTGGTAAAGAGGAGTCTGAAGGTTTCGGATCTCACCGATGGCGCTTTCGACATTTCATGGGCAGGTGCCAGGGGCATCTGGCGCTTCGATGGTACCATGACCTCCCTGCCCGGTCCCAAAGTGATCGACTCGGTTAAGCCCTTGATCAATTACCGGAACATTATTCTGAATGATTCAATGTCAACGATTTATCTGGCGAAAAAAGGGATGGCCATTGGGCTGGGTGCTATTGGCAAAGGGTATGCTGCCAACCGGTGCCGTGAGGTGATGCTAAAAATGGGTATTCAAAGCGGAATTGTGATCGCCGGTGGCGACCTGATTACCTGGGGTAGCCCGGGGGAGGGGAAACGATGGCCCATCGGAGTGGCCGATCCGCAAAATCCTGATAATGCCATTGCCTGGTTCGAAGTGGGCGAGATGGCAGTGGTAACCTCTGGCGATTACGAAAAATTTGTGGAAATTGAAGGAAAAAGGTATTGCCATATCATCAATCCGAAAACAGGATACCCGGTGGAGGGTCTGCGGAGTGTGACCATTGTTTGTCCGGATGCCGAACTGGCTGATGCCCTTTCCACAGCTGTTTTTGTGATGGGACGTGAACGTGGTATGGCACTGGTAAACCAGTTGAAGGGAGTGGATTGTGTTATGATGGATAACCAGGGAGTGCTTTACAGTTCAGATCAAATCGTGTTGAATTCCGGAAAAGGGGAAATGAAACATATCATTGAAATTGGCAAATAACTGTTCATGAAAATCATAGTTGCACTTTTGATCTTACTTTCCTTATCGTCCTGTGTCAACATCAAAGGATATCAGAAAGTATTTCTGAACGATGAGGATATGAAACTTAGTCCTCATCGGATAGAATCGTTTGAAACTTCGGTGGAAGCGTACCGTGAGGGTTCAAGCGGCGCCAATGGCGGTAAAACGGGAGGAGGATGCGGATGCAACTGAAATGGTTACTCATAGCCATGCTCTTAACCGGTGTTGCCAGTGCCCAGCAGACATCTCCGGTAAAAG
>CAZJZF010000003.1:3451-10844 GCA_964550385.1 uncultured Lentimicrobiaceae bacterium
CTCAATGAAAAGGAGGTAAACTTCCTTTTCAACTACTACGAACAGGATGGCAACCACAGCCCGGTAACCGGTGGCATTGGCACCGAGAAGCTGGAATGCAGCACACCCCTCACCATTGTGCACATCCCTTTTGATACCATCCATGACCTTTCCGTCAGTTTTGGGGTCGACTATTACACCTCCGCCTCCTGCGACCGTATCGACAGGTTTATCAGCTCTGCCAGCTCAAAGTACCTCTCCTCCGCCTCAAGCAGGGATTTGCGAACCCATTTCGACATCAGCTACTCACGGAAAAATCTGAAGAGAAAATCTTCCCATGGCGGATTCGCAGGTTACAGCAATGAGTTTGATGTAAATTCCTTCTCCCTTGGTTACCATTATACCAAAAGTCTGAACAACGACAATACCGAGCTGGGCTTGAAAGCCAGTGTGTATTACGACCGATGGCTATTGATCTATCCGGGTGAAATCCGCAACGGGGAAGAATACCGGTATGGCAATGATGAGGAAGACTATGACCAGGATGGCAGAACCACAGGCACCTTCTCATTCACCTGGTCGCAGGTGCTCACCAAAAAGCTTCAGTTTGCTTTTCTCACCGATGTGGTGTATCAGAACGGAATCCTGAACACCCCGTTCCACAGAGTGTATTTCGACGACGGGCTCAATATTCTAAATCCGGATACAAATCCATTGTTGGAATTTAAAACGATGTACCCCGAAAACCTTCCCCGAACACGCTTTAAACTGCCTTTGGGACTCAGGGCCGTGTATTACCTCTCGGATCACCTTGTGGCAAGGGCCTATTACCGTTACTATTTTGATGATTTCGGCATCAGATCCCACACAGCAAGCCTTGAATTACCGGTAAAAATCAAGGGATGGCTGACCGTTTATCCCCATTACCGTTATTACCGGCAAACTGCAGCTACGATGTTTTTACCCTTTGGAGAACACCCCCTGAACGACCAGTATAAGCCATTAAACAATTGGTATACATCTGATCATGATCTTTCGGCATTTACCATGCACAAATACGGATTGGGAGCCAGGTTTTCACCCGTCTTCGGCATCTGGCGACAAAAGCTATGGGGGAAGAAGGAGCTGGTATTTAAGTACATAGATCTCAGGTATGCGCATTACAGCCGTACCGATGGCTTTAAGGCAGGCACCATCAGTTTCGATGCCGGGTTTGTGTTCTAAATAAAATCAGTGTGAATCATAAAAAATCAGCGTCATCTGCGTTCTATTTGTTAGATTGAATCTTCGCAGAAGGGGTTTCTGTTAAAGGTTTTCTTCCAGAAACCTTTGGATCCCCTTAGCATCGAAAACACAGTCGATCCACTCATCATCGAGGTTTGCTCCGTAACGCCTGTACACCTCAATGGCCGGAGTATTCCAGTTCAGCACCTGCCATTTAACCCGGTTGCACTGCTCCTCTCCGGCTACTTTAAAAATCTCCTTCAGCAGCGCAGCACCAATTTTCTGTCCACGAAACGGCTCCTTAACATAGATATCGTCGAGGTACAGTGATTTTCCTACCCAGGTATAGTAAGCAAAAAAGTAAAGCGCAAATCCCACAATACCATTCTCCGGTGTTTCCGCGACAAAACATCCGAACAGATGCTTCTCGCGGTGCATCTGTTCCAGGCTGTTCGTTACCTTTTCCGGTGCTTTTTCATACAGGGCAAGCTCCCTGATCATTTCAAGGATCACCGGATAATCATCTTCCGTTGCTCTTCTGATGTTGATTTTCATAATTATGATGAATGGTTATCGTTAAAACAGGCCCGGGCTGATTCGATGATGCCCTGCTCCACCGATGGGGAAGCCGGAAATCCAAAGGATTGATATCCCAATTCCAGCCTAACCTGCTGAATGGTCTCCTCCGAAAAGTAAAGATCCCTTGTGAGGATATCTCCCATCACTCTGCCAATGTTCAGCCCGCTTCGCTTTCGAAGTATAACCTGAAATACTCCCAGGAAAAACCCTGTAATCATAGCCATTGCATCAGGCAAAATAATGACCTTTTTCCGGATGCCTGCGGTCGAATACATTAACTGAAAGATATCCCTGAACTTTAAATTGGCATCCCCGATGGGGTATCTTGCACCATGTTTTCCACTGAAAGCTGCTGCAACAATAGCTTCGGCTACCCCTTTTACATGAATCGCCACCGTGCCGCCCCCCGGAAAGAAAGCGGCAGGCATTCTATCAAAACGATCGAGAAATACGGCCTTCCAAATAGGTGCGCGGTGGGGCATTACCCCGAAAATATAGGGGAGCTCAAGGATCATCACATCCATCAAACCCGCCTCCCCATCGGCAATGCAAGCACGGGCCTGCTGCACCCTTGCCCGGATGTACGGATGAACTTTCGACAGTCTGCCCTGAAACTCCGGCTGCCGGTCGAACCAGGCAAAGTAGGAGTTTAAAATTACTACCCGTCTGATCCCAGCTGCTCTTGCCCCTTTCATCACTTTAATGCACTGCACCACAAGTTTTTCGAAGAAGAATGCGTAGGGGGAGCCTTGAGGCATTTCACGGTCATCGGGTCCAACGGCATACACCAGTGTGTCATAGCCCTGTAATAAAGCCTTTATCTCACTTTCCTGTGCCGCAAATACATCAAACCGGTCAGAGGCCACCAAAATCTGTTCAGGAAATAATTCTTCAGAAGCAATATCCGCAATGGAAGCTGATGCAACCGTGATCCCCCTCTCCGAAAAAGCCAGACAGGCATGGTATCCGATAAAACCAGTACCGCCAAATACCATTACTTTCTGAACATCGAACTCCATAGCTGCAAAGTTTAGAGTGATACAAACCAGTGTTTCATCCGATTGGCAACACGGGAAAGCCAGGCCTTGTATGGATCAGACTTTTGGAGCAAACTCCAAAGGATGGGTTTACGAAGCAGTGTAGTAATCACTTTCTGCCATACGGGTACCGATTTTTTTACTTTGCCAAAATAAGAATCTATGGTATCATTCCTGAAATGAAGCACCTCTTCAAGCGCATTGCCATCCGCCGGTAAGTAACACATTTATCATCGCACAGGAATACTAGAGTCTTGTGATCTTGTACCCTTTCTCCCTTTTTGCAGCCTCTTCAAGCCATTTCGGTACCATAGTCTGCAGGAATTCAGCCTTTTCCTTCCGCAGATCCTCCATCGGCAGTCCGATGAACTGCTGTGCTTTGGCCTTGGTGGCGATATCGGGGTAGGCAATGGACTCGGTAAATCCCAGCTTTGCCAATACTCTTGCCAGTTTGATCCGGGCATCCTGAGCCATACGGATGCCATGGCCGATTACACGAGCCATTTCAACCGGAGAATGGAAACTGGATCCATGACCTGCTGCAGAGAAATCCCAACGCCACTGTGCCTTGCGGATGTCCTGAAGAATCTCCTTCATCTGTGCCTCGGTAGCGCCGAGATCCCAGGCTTTCTTTGCCTCCACATGGGCCATCACCAGCAGAACTTCCAGCTGGTCCCTGATCTCAATGATCCGCTCCTGGCGCTGATACACATTCTCAATCAACTTTGCGGTTTCTTCCCGGTGGCAAACCTGACAGCTATTGGCCACATTGTTCAATGGGCTGGTCATGTGATGGTCGGTAAACTTCTGACCCCCTTCCGATTTGAAAGGCATATGACAATCGGCACATGAAACTCCACGATCGGCATGTACGCCTGTCATATAAATTTCATAATCAGGATGCTGGGCTTTCAACATCGGGGCTTTGCTGAGGGCATGGGTCCAGTCAGAGAATTCAATGGCATCGTAGTACTCTTCCATTTTTTCAACGGTCATACCTTTCTCCCATGGAAAAGTGAGCCAGGCAGCTCCTTCAACCCTTTTCTTGTTGAAATAGTATTCTACATGGCACTGGGCACATACCAGCGAGCGCATCTCCTGATGGGTGGCTTTGGTAACATCCTTCCCCATCTTCTGGAACGCCTCCACCAGTGCCGGACGTGAGATGCGGAGGTTCATGGTTTTGGCGTCGTGACAATCGTTGCAACCGATGAAATTCACAATTTCGGGTCCCAGTTCTGCCCAGGTTTTCTTGTAAAAAGCTTCTACACCATCCCGCTCCATAATACGCACCACGTCGGGGCTTTTACAGGTCCAGCAGGTAGCCGGTTGCGGTCCGTCCTCCGGCTTTTTGGGGCCACCGGTGCGCAGCGTATTGTACACATCGGTAACGGCATAATAATGGCCTCGCCCCTGGTTGTAATCTTTGGCAAAGGCGTAACCGGCCCACAGAACCACCATGCGGGGGTCTACCTCCAGCATATCAATCATGGCACTCCCGTTAAACTGACTCCTGAAACTTGTGTCGGAGGTTTGCAGATAAGATTGGTACTCTCTCGGGAAATTCTCGCCCCAAATTGCGCTGCGTGGTTCCCATGATTCAAATTCCATTTGCGGCGTATAGGCAAACATTGCTTCGGCACGCCGCTCCATGATGGTGGAAGCCAGCAGTCCCAGGAAAAATACAATCACCAGGGTGGCGGCAAACAAAATCCAGCCCAACCAGGGCTTGTTGCTGATCTGATCTCTGATTGATTTCATGCGTTTTGATTTGTTACAGATTATTGTATTGATTTACTTCTCTTTATTCACTAGCTCAGTGATCCATTTGGGAACCGGACTTTGTTTGATAGGCACCCGTGCATAGGGTACGCTCGACAGTGAGTTGACCCTGCCGTGCGGGGTTTCGCGATGGCATTCGGTGCAATGCCGTTCGGTGCGGAAATGGTTGTAATCGCTTGTTTTGAGCAACAGGCGATCGTCGGTTAGCAGATGGGTGTGGCAACGGATGCAGTTATCCTGAACCGCCTGCTTCCCCTCTTCCCGGATAAAAATCACCTGGGGCTCATTGCGCAGGGTAAAGATGGTGGCATGCCTCATCCCGTCCTTCGCCTTGAAGTAGTACTTGTTGAAGATGTTGTTGTGCGGCACATGGCAATCGGTACAGGTGGCTGTCTCGCGGTGCGAACTGTGGCTCCAGGTGGCATACTGCGGTGCCATGATGTGGCAGTTCATGCAAGTCTCCGGATCATCAGACAGATAGGAATGGGCTTTTGAGATATAGAACAGGAAAGTGAACAGCCCTGTAAAAACCCCCAGCGCCACAATCACCGGAACCCTCCATCGCTCCGGCGGCAAAAAAAACCTGAAGAATTTTCTCATATCGCGTTGTTTGTTTGTAATCTCTTGCTAAAACATCACACCCTCAACCTCTTAGCCTTAGAAACCCCTCCCCTGAGAGGGGAGGGGAACTAAATCACTTATAACTCATAACTTATAACTACCCACCATATCTCCCTGCCACTGCTTCCCAGTCCACGATCTTCCACAAATCGGCCACATAATCGGGGCGGCGGTTTTGTTTATCGAGGTAGTAGGCATGTTCCCACACATCGAAGGTAAGCAGCGGAATCAATCCCTTGCGCATCGGGTTGCCGGCATTCGACTCCTGGGTAATCACCAGTTTGCCCGATACCTCCGCCGAGAGCCACGCCCATCCTGAACCAAACTGAGTTACAGCAGCTTTGGAAAACTGCTCCATAAAGGCATCCATGGAGCCGAAGTCGCGCAGCAGAGCTTGGGCAAATGCACCCTCCGGGAGCTTCTTTCCGCCCGGAGCAAGGCAGTTCCAGTAAAAGGTATGGTTCCAGACCTGGGCGCCGTTGTTGAAGATGGCACCTTCCGATTCCATCACGATCTTTTCCAGCGTGGCATCCTCGAACGGAGTACCCGGAATCAGATTGTTGAGGTTATTCACATAGGCCAGATGGTGTTTGCCATGGTGAAATCCGATGGTTTCGCGGGAGATAGCAGGCTCCAGAGCTTCCGGAGCATAGGGCAGCGATGGTAATTCGTGTTTCATGGTACATTTTGGGTTTAATAAAAAAAACAAAAGCCGGGAGGTCAAATATAATGACTTCCCGGCATCATTTCCCATCGATGGTTAATTCAGAATAAGTCTTTTTCTGAATAATCAATATGGATCTGACGATCAGCAAGATAATCAAAAATATAACGAAATGCTTCCGGTTCTGTAGCCAGAAGTTCGGGTGGTAAAATGCCTTTGGCTCCAATTCCTTTTTCGAGCAGCAGACTGGCGGCAGCGGTACAGGTAAAGCCTGTTGTTCTTGCCATGGAGGATAGACCTGTTGTTGCATCGAATTCATCGTACAAGGCATATGTGGTCTCTCTCCGGTGCCCTTTCTCTTCCATTTCCACCCGGATCCTCATCACGGTAAATTCCCGTTCATCGGGCTGTAATTTCCAGGCTTTTTTCAGGATTTCCGAAGTGATTTCGAAAGGGACAAAAGATCCATCCTTTCCCAGCATGGGCTCTGTGTTGAAAAAGCCGGAATCGCGCAATGAGGCAATCAGTCCGATATGACCCGGATACCGAAGCGTTTTTTCCTTCATGTCGGGTATTCCGGGCAAAGTGTATAGGAGCGATCTGAGTCCATCGGAGTTAAAGGCTTCAAGGGTTCCTATTCCGTCGAAGTGGATCAGCTCGGCATCACTGAGCGCAGGTTTGGTAATAATCTTACCGTTCTCTTTCAGTCTGGCCGGGCGGGTATACTCTTCGATAACATCGCACGGAGAAAAGGGAGCCTTGTATTCGAAGGGTTTTGTTCTGACGAAAGGAAGGCCTCCGACCATATACTCAAAACGAATAACCTCCGAATTCGCTGCATGATAGCCAGCCACCAAATTGGGGATTCCCGGAGCCACACCGCAATCCACTATGATAGAAACGTCTTTGGCTTTTGCCAGAGCATCAAGGGTCAGACTGTCCTCGGGGAAGAAAGAGATGTCTACCACATTTTTGCCTGCAAGGATCAGGGCCTCAAGGGTTTTATACCCCATGAAACCGGGCACAGCAGAAATCACCAGATCGAAAGGTTTCGAAAAGGTGATAAGCTGATCTGCATTTGCCACATCCATTCTTTCAGTGGCAACCGAAGGATATTTCCGCTGTAACTCATTCAAAGCCGATGAGTCGATATCGGCTGAGGTAACAAAAAAACGGGTGCAGAGATCAGCGGCAATTGCAGTGCCTACCATCCCGGCACCCAGAATGAGTACCTTTTTCATGAAGATGCCTGTTATTTGGCTGCCTGGGTGGCGTCGACAAAAACCCGGCTTGCCAGCTCACGGTCGAGCATGAAAAGCCCCTGTACGTTGTCGCCGATCAGCTTCATCATATTGATGATACGTTCGGCATTGGCCTCTTCTTCAACCTGTTCGGCCACAAACCACTGCAGCATATTGTTGGTGGCATGATCCTTCTCCTTGATGGCAAGATCCACCAGATTGTTGATGAGGCTGGTTACCAGGTGTTCATGCTTCAGGGTTTCTTC
>CAZJZF010000003.1:10854-13751 GCA_964550385.1 uncultured Lentimicrobiaceae bacterium
AACACTTCAAGCACACTCTTCCATTCGGTTTGGGGTCCTTTGATGGCTTTGAGGGTTACCCTGCCGCCACGCTCAACCACATAACTATAAAATTTCAGGGCATGGGTTTGTTCTTCCTTGAACTGAATCATCATCCAGTTTGCCATCCCTTCAAGGTTTTTTTCCTCGAACCAGGTAGCCATGGAGAGATAAAGGTATGCCGATTCGAATTCGGCATTGATTTGCTCATTCAGAGCAGTTTCCATTTTTTTTGTTAACATGTCTTTTTATTGTTTAGTTGTTTATTCGTTTAGGTGTTTAGCTGTTGGCAATTTTTGCCACTAAACTATTGAAATCTATATCTTTATTTGCTTTACAAACTTTATAAACTTTACAAACTTTATAAACTTTATAAACTATCTCACCCTTTCAGGGCTTCTGCGCCGCTCACAATCTCAATAATTTCGCGTGTAATAGAGGCTTGTCGTGCCTTGTTGTAGGTAAGGCGCAGCTCTTTCAGCATTTCACCTGCATTATCGGTTGCTTTATGCATTGCCGTCATCCGGGCTCCGTGTTCGCTGGCAAAGCTGTCGAGGAGGGTTTTGAAGAATTGTATCCTGAGGGAGGCAGGGATCAGATCTCTGAGAATGGTTTCGCGGGTCGGTTCATACAGATATTCAACGCCATAGGTAGTTGCATCCGCAGAAGAGGCTCCGGCAACCGGCAGGAAATTCTCCGCTGTTACTTTTTGCACTGCGGCATTCCTGAACTCGTTGTACACAATCACCACGCGCCCCCAGGTTCCTTCGAGATAATCATCCAGAATCTGGTTGCACAATTTTTCTGCTCTGGCAAAGGTCAGTCCGTTGAAAAGGTCGTTGTGTTCCTCAATCACAGGCATATCCCGGCGAAGGAGTGCTTCGTAAACTTTCCTGCCGATACAGATGATATCGATTTTCCCGCTTTTCAATTCCTCACTGTAAGTTCCTCTCGCCAGGCTAATCACCTGCTTGATGATATTGGCATTGAAAGCACCGCAAAGGCCTTTGTTGGAAGAAATGGCAACGATCAGTACCCTTTTTGAAGGCTCTTCCTGAGGGCCATAAGGATTGTCGGTATAAGATTCCAGGGTTTCGCTGATGTTGGCAATGATCTCATTGAGTTTTCGGGAATAGGGGCGCAATTTCACAATGGCATCCTGGGCTCTGCGCAGTTTCGAGGCAGCCACCATTTTCATTGCGTTGGTGATCTGCTGGGTCGACTGAACCGAGTCAATTCTGTTTCTTACCTCTTTCAGACTGGGCATAGCGTGGTGTATTCTCCGGATTAGGCTTCGTATTGCTTTGCGATCTTCTGTGCCACCTCATCAAGCAGTGCGCTGATCTGGTCGTCGATCACCCCTTTGCGGAGGCTTTCGAGCACACCGGAATGTTTTGTTTCAAGGGTATGGAGGAATGATTCTTCAAAATCCCTGATCCGTTTTACCGGAACGGTTTTCAGAAGGCCCCTGGTTCCACAATAGATGATGGCAATCTGCTTTTCCACCGGCATCGGTGTGTATTGGTTTTGCTTCAGGATCTCCACATTTCTGGCTCCTTTGCCCAGGACTGCCAGAGTGGAAGGGTCGAGGTCGGAACCAAATTTGGCAAATGCTTCCAGTTCGCGGTATTGAGCCTGATCGAGTTTCAGGGTGCCCGCCACTTTCTTCATCGATTTGATCTGGGCATTGCCGCCCACGCGCGATACAGAGATTCCCACGTTGATGGCGGGCCTGATCCCCGAGTTGAAGAGGGTGGACTCGAGGAAAATCTGCCCGTCGGTGATGGAAATCACGTTGGTGGGAATGTAGGCTGAAACGTCGCCTGCCTGGGTTTCGATGATGGGCAATGCGGTGAGGGAGCCTCCCCCTTTTACTTTATGACGGATGGATTCGGGAAGGTCATTCATCTTTTGGGCGATGACATCGCTGTTGATGATTTTCGCTGCCCTCTCGAGCAAACGGGAGTGCAGATAAAATACATCACCCGGATAAGCTTCACGTCCGGGAGGCCTGCGAAGCAAAAGGGAGACTTCCCTATACGCTACAGCCTGTTTCGAAAGATCGTCATAAATCACCAGAGCAGGACGTCCGGTATCGCGGAAGAATTCGCCGATGGAGGCACCGGTGTACGGGGCATAAAACTGCATGGCAGCAGGATCGGAGGCGGTGGCTGAAACCACAACCGTATAGGGCAAAGCTCCTTTCTCCTCAAGAATCCGCACAAGGTTGGCTACTGTACTCCCCTTCTGCCCAACAGCTACATACACACAAAATACCGGTTCCCCTTTGTCGAAAAACTCTTTCTGATTCAGAATGGTATCCAGAGCAATGGTCGATTTTCCGGTCTGACGGTCGCCAATGATAAGCTCACGCTGCCCCCTGCCGATCGGAATCATGGCGTCTATGGCTTTGATACCCGTTTGAAGGGGCTCATTTACCGGCTGACGGTAAATTACACCGGGAGCTTTCCGCTCCAGGGGCATCTCGAAGGTTTCCCCTTTGATTTCCCCTTTGCCGTCGATAGGTTCTCCCATGGTGTTGATGACCCTTCCCAGCATCCCCTCACCCACATTGATGCTGGCAATACGGCCGGTTCTCTTCACAATATCCCCCTCTAATAGGTTGTTGGAATCACCCAGAAAAACGATTCCAACATTGTCCTCCTCCAGATTCAGGGCGATCCCTTTAACACCGGTTTTTTCAAATTCTACCAGCTCCCCACTCTGCACCGAAGATAATCCGTATACCCTGGCAATGCCATCGCCTACCTGCAGAATCGTTCCTGTTTCTTCAAGTTCCGAAGCCACGGTGAATCCCGAAAGCTGCTGTCGTAATATGGCCGATACCTCAGCCGGCTTAATCTGTGTCATTTTCTTCT
>CAZJZF010000003.1:13851-18830 GCA_964550385.1 uncultured Lentimicrobiaceae bacterium
TTCGTCATCCACCTGCACCACAAATCCTCCGATGATAGAAGGATCGGTGATCTCCTGCAAGTCGATATCAGCTTTTAAAAGTTCTATAAGTCTGCCAGAAAATTCGTTCCTCTGCTTTTCTGTAAGGGGCACCGCTGTCCTCAGGCTAACGGTTCGTATCCCTTTATATTCCTTGTAGAGCATCAGGGTCTGTTGGGCAATTTCTTTTAGGTACACAATCCTGAGGGCCTTCACCATCAAATGAAGAAAGCGTATGGTAAGTTCCTGCACCCGTGAATGAAAGATGGCATCCAGGATGCTGTTTTTTTTCACTCCGCTGATTACAGGGCTTGCAAGTATCTGGCGCAGTTCAGGGTTTTCTTTCAGAACTGAAGCGATCAGCTGCATATCCTCATGCACCTCACTGGCAAGGTTTCTTTCCACTGCCAGGTCAAAAAAGGCACCTGCATAGCTCGCTGCTATCTTTCTTACTCCTGCCATTGTATGTTATGTTTATCAGAAATGGAGGTCTGCCATCTCTCTTTCAATCACCTCTTTATGCTTTTCCGGAGCATCAAGTTCCCTTTCCAGAACCTTTTCCGCAATTTCGATGGCCATTTTGGCCAGCTGATTCTTCAGTTCGGTAATGGCCGCCATCTTTTCATAATGGATGCTTTCGCGGGCTGCCATAATGATGCGGTCGGCCTCGATTTCCGCCTTCTTTTTGGACTCTTCAATGATGGCTTCCTTTATACCACGAGCCTCTTTCAGGATCTCATCCCGTTCTTCACGGGCCTGGTTGTATAAAACCTTGTTGTCGTAGTGCAGTTGCTCCATCTCTGCCCGGGTCTTTTCTGCCAGGTGCAGAGCCTCCTCAATGTGTTGCTCACGTTTGTGGATGGCACCAAGTATAGGTTTCCATGCGAACCGCCGCAACACCAGGAACAGCATTCCAAATACCAGAAGCATCCAGAATACCAGGCCTACATTAGGGTTCAGTAATTCCATAGTATACCGTTGTTATCAGTGTTTTTTAATAATAACCGGACAGCTCAGCCAACCGCGTCGCTGTCCGGCCGTTGCCCTTTACTTGCTCAGGGCCATAAAGCAGATCACGGCTCCAAAAAGCGCTACCCCTTCAATGAGTACGGCGATGATAATCGCGGTAGTCCTGATGTTGTTGGCACTTTCAGGCTGACGTGCAATACCTTCGGCAGCGCTGGCACCGATTTTTCCGATACCCAGTGCAGCAGCCAGTACCACCAGTCCGGCACCCAGACCACCGGCGAGGGGGCCCCAGGATGCAGCTTCAAGCAAAATGTTCAGTAACATAACGAGTTGATTTATAGGGTGAATTAATGATGCTCCGGCTCCTCAACGGCCTGGCCGATGAAAATGGCGGAAAGCATGGTAAAGATGTAGGCCTGAAGTACTGCTACCAGCAACTCCAGGATGTTCATAAACAATGCAAAGAGTGAAGTCCCAACACCCACCGCATAGCTGTTGAAGATGAAGGTGAGGCTGAGAATGCTCAGAATGATAATATGCCCGGCAGTGATGTTGGCGAAAAGTCGGATCATCAGTGCGAAAGGCTTGGTGAAAATTCCGATGAATTCAATGGCAGCAATGGGGATTTTGAGGGGAATGGGTACCCCCGGAGGCCAGAAAATATGCTTCCAGTAATGTTTGTTGCCACTGAATAGGATCACCAGCAGGGTGATCAAAGCCAGTGTCATGGTGGTGGCAATGTTTCCGCTGAGGTTTGCCCCCCCGGGGAATATTGGAACAAGTCCTAAAAGATTGTTTATCAATATAAAGAAAAACAATGTAAGCAGGTAAGGCATGTACTTTTGGTACTTTTTCTCTCCGATCGACGGCCGGACAATGTCGTCGCGGACAAACAGAATAATGGGCTCCATGAGGGATTGAAAACCCCGGGGTACCATGTCGTCCCTCTTTTTGTAAGCCCTGGCAATGGATATAAAAATCAACGAAATGAGGATAGAGGAAATGAATAAGGCAAAAACGTTCTTTGTAATGGAGAGATTCAGGAAGCCGCCCCCGTCGGAACGGGTCAGTTTTCCATGATCAAGGATATATCCATTATACTCTTCACCATGAAACAGATAACTGGAACTGAAAACATCAAGCGTACCGTTTCCGTAAACGATTACCGGCAGGTACAAATAAACCTTCCCCATGATGTGCCATTTGTAATCGTCGCTGACATGGTGCAGGATGAACTCGCTTACCCGGTCGTTGAAATTCTCTTCCTCTCCATGGGCTTCTGCAGCAGGCACAGCTGCCCACAGCCGAAACGAAAATGTTAAGGCTGCAATAAATATCCCAACAGTTTTCAGACGTGTTGCTCTCAGAATCATATCCTTGAATTGGCCGTCAAAAATAAAAAAAAAGGGGATAACTCCCCTACAATTTAAACCTTTAACAATCAGAAAGTGCAAATGGTTCAGCTCCCGTGGAAAATCAGAGGTTTTTGCGCTTCGAGCCCAGCAGGCTTCCCAGATCGAGCGCCGTAACCGAAAGATAGAGCAGCGCAAAAGCTCCCACAAAAGGCATGGGGATGGTTTGGTCTGCTAAAAAGAACCATATAAGCAGCAATCCCAAATACAGTAACATTTTTACTGTAGTAGCAAGCAGAAAATAGACCATAAACTGGTCGGGCTTACCTTTCATTGCCCTGTACAGGAGCGAATGACCAGCCAGGGAAATGGCATAGAATGCCAAAGGTAAAACCCACCATGTGGAAGCAGGGGTAAAAGCAAAAAACTTCCGATGGATGATATTGAATATCAACACTACTACGATAGTAAGCAGGGAGAGAATCAGTGCATATTTGCGAAGGGATTTCATTCTTCGTTTTTTGTATTTCTTGTTACCATTCGTATTGCCAGCACCATTGCCCCGATAACGCCTGCCAAAACCCCGGCAAGGGTACACCACGGGTCTCGGATCCCAAGCCATTGGTCTGCCTTAAACCCGGCAAAATACCCCAGAGCCACCACAACCGCCATCTGAAAGGCTAGTCCCGACCAACGTGCATACCCTTTCAGACTCGGATTACCTGACGGGTGCCTGGATATTTTCGGCTTTTTGTTCAACCGGTCGTGCAGCAACTCCCTGCTGCTGGTCTTTAATGGTGAGTGTACCCACCAGTTTTGCTCCTGCCTCAATGGCAATCTTGTTGTACACAATATCCCCGTTCAGCTCGGCCGAAGTGCGCAGGGAAAGAAGCTCCTCCACATATACCTTGGCTGTTACCTTGCCATATACTTCAGCGTTTTTGCAACGGATCTCCCCTTCGATGGAGCCAGAAGGTCCGATCACAATTTTGCCCTTGCTGTGGATACTTCCCTTCAGAGTTCCGTCGATCCGGAAATCGCCGTTGCTGGTGATATCCCCCTTGAAAACAGTGCCGTTTATGATTTTATTGAGGTCATCCGGGGTGATGATTTCGGGTGTCTTTGCCATAGATGTTAGGTTGTAGGATTTGGGATACAAGGCAAAGATATGAAATTCCCTGCATTCCGCTTCCCCAAGCTCCTTAATTTTCTTTACTTTTGCATCCAATTTTTTGCAGGGAAAATCGGATAGTTAACATTATCAGTATTTTACAATGTTATTGTCCTCACCCATGCAAAAATAAACCTTATCCTGTAATCAAACCTTAATATGGGGAAACGGTATCCGGAATATAAAAAGCCCGATTTTAAAGCTACCGGCGAACAAATCAGAACGTTCTGGGAAGAAAATGACCTCTTCCGCAGAACCCTCGAAATGACGACCGGCAGAAAACCTTTTGTGTTTTACGAAGGCCCGCCCAGTGCCAATGGCATTCCCGGCATTCATCACGTAATGGCCCGCGCCATCAAAGACCTCTTCTGCCGCTACAAAACCATGAAGGGATTTCATGTGGAACGGAAAGGGGGATGGGATACCCACGGCCTGCCGGTGGAAATCAGTGTCGAGAAAACCCTTGGTATCCGCAAAGAGGATATCGGGAAGAAGATTTCCGTGGCCGAATACAACCAGGCTTGCCGCAGGGAAGTGATGAAATACAAGGAGGAATGGGATGAACTGACCCGCAAGATGGGGTATTGGGTTGATCTCGATAATCCTTACATCACCTTCGATAACAAATACATTGAAACCGTATGGTACCTGCTGAAACAGCTTTTCGAGAAAGGGCTGCTGTATAAAGGCTACACCATACAGCCTTTTTCGCCGGCTGCCGGTACCGGACTGAGCACCCACGAACTCAACCAGCCCGGCTGTTACCGTGATGTGAAAGACACCACTGTGGTGGCGCAGTTCAGGGTAATCAGGGATGAAAAATCGGAACCCTTATGCAAGCTTACAGATACAGAGGTGTTTATCCTGGCCTGGACAACCACCCCGTGGACACTGCCTTCGAACACAGCGCTTGCCATTGGAAAAAACCTGGACTACAGCATTGTTAAAACCCTGAATCCCTATTCCGGAGAACCGGTAACCGTTGTGCTGGCGAGTGCTCTGGTGGGTGCCTGGTTCACCCCTGAAGGGCAGAATCAATCTTTCGACACTTTTAAAGCCGGCGACAAAGCAGTTCCCTGGGTTCTGCTGAAAGAGGTGAAAGGCTCTGATCTGACCGGCGTTCGCTACGAACAGCTTATCCCTTTCATGAAACCCGAAGGGGATGCTTTCAGGGTGATCGAAGGGGACTTTGTTACCACAGAAGATGGTACCGGCGTTGTTCATATTGCCCCTACATTTGGTGCCGACGACGACCGGGTTGCTAAAACCAACGGTATCGCTCCCATGCTTCTCACCGATGCCGAAGGAAACAGGCAGCCTATGGTGGACCGTACCGGCAAGTTCTACCGCATCGAAGATCTTGATCCTGAATTCGTGAAGTCGAATGTAAACAAAGAGGTGTATGCCCCATTCGCCGGCCGCTTCACCAAAAACGAGTTTGATGATTCTATCCCTGCCGGCACTGAAAC
>CAZJZF010000003.1:18840-23819 GCA_964550385.1 uncultured Lentimicrobiaceae bacterium
TTCCAGGAAAATAGGGCATATCTCCCCATCGCTGAAACGCTGGATGTTGACCTTGCCGTATTCCTGAAAAAGAACGGACAGGCTTTCAGGATCGAAAAATATGTTCACAACTACCCCCATTGCTGGCGGACAGATAAACCCATCCTGTATTATCCGCTCGATAGCTGGTTTATCCGCACTACGGCATTGAAGGAAAGGATGATTGAATTGAATAAAACCATCAACTGGAAACCCGCCTGGACGGGTGAAGGGAGATTCGGGGAATGGCTGAAAAACCTGGTAGACTGGAATCTGTCACGCTCCAGATTCTGGGGAATTCCCCTTCCGGTTTGGGCAACCGAAGATCGCACCGAATTGTACTGCATCGGTTCTGCAGAAGAGCTGAAACAGGAAGTGGAGAAGGCTGTGAAAGCCGGCTTTATGACCTCCAACCCCCTGGAACACTTCACGCCAGGGGATATGAGCGCCGAAAACTATCTTTCCTTCGATTTTCACCGACCTTTTGTCGATGAAATTGTACTGGTTTCAAAATCAGGCAAAAAGATGTTCCGCGAATCCGACCTCATCGATGTTTGGTTCGACTCTGGTGCAATGCCTTACGCGCAGTATCATTACCCCTTTGAAAACAAGGAGTTCTTCGAGGAAAACTATCCGGCCGACTTTATTGCCGAAGGGGTGGATCAGACCCGCGGATGGTTTTTTACCCTCCACGCCATTGCCACCCTGGCTTTCGATTCGGTGGCGTTTCGCAATGTCCTCTCCAATGGCCTGGTGCTCGATCGCAACGGCAATAAAATGTCGAAAAGGCTCGGCAACGCCATCGACCCGTTTGAAACTATCGACCGTTTCGGCCCCGATGCCACCCGCTGGTATCTGATTACCAATGCCCAACCCTGGGATAACCTGAAGTTCGACCTGGAAGGAGTGACAGAGGTGCAGCGGAAATTCTTCGGCACCTTGTTCAACACCTATGCCTTCTTTGCCCTGTATGCCAATATCGATGGATTCGACTACAGTTCTCCTGAAGTGCCCTTTGAGCAACGGCCTGAAATCGACCGCTGGATTCTGTCGGAACTCAATTCCCTGATTCTTGTTGCCGATGAGGCATACAGCCAGTACGAGCCCACCCGTGCAGGCAGAGCCATTCAGGCATTTGTCGACGAGCACCTGAGCAATTGGTACGTGCGCCTCTCCCGTCGCAGATTCTGGAAAGGAGAAATGGGGCCTGATAAACTTTCTGCTTACCAAACCCTTTACCAGGCTTTGCTTACCATCGCTAAACTTGCTGCCCCCATTGCCCCCTTCTATTCCGAACAGTTGTACCGCGACCTCAACGGGGGAACCGGAAAAGAACAGGCTCTTTCCGTTCATATGACTTCTTTCCCGGAAGCAAAGGTTGCCTTCATCGACAAAAAACTGGAAGACAGGATGGAATGGGCACAGCAGATCTCCTCCATGGTGCTCTCGCTGCGCAAACGCAGCAACATCCGCGTAAGACAACCCCTCCAAAGAATTATGATACCGGTATCGGCAACCGATGATGTGGAGGAATTGCTGCTGGTGGCTGACCTGGTAAAAAATGAAGTGAACATCAAAGAGATCCTTTTTGCCGGCGACGATGACCGGTTGCTGGTGAAAAAGGCAAAGGCCAACTTCAAAGCTCTGGGCCCCCGCTACGGCAAACTGATGAAGGAGATTTCAGCCAAAGTAACCCATCTCAGCAGAGAAGAGCTTGCGGGCTACGAACAATCCCATTCACTGACACTGGAGGTATCTGGTAATGAAGTAGTGCTGACTGAAGGCGACCTGGAAATCATTACGGAAGACATCCCGGGCTGGATGGTGGCTACCGAAGGTACGCAAACGGTTGCCCTCGACCTTACCATTACAGAAGAACTTGCCCGGGAAGGTATCGCCCGGGATTTTGTGAACCGGGTGCAAACCCTTAGAAAAGAGATGGGATTTGATGTTACAGACCGGATTGTGATACATGTTGAAAAAAATCATACCACCGAAGCAGCAATTGCGTTTAAATATGCCTATATTTGTTCAGAGACGCTAGCCGACAGAATTGAAATTTCCGGAGAGGAAACTTTACCGGCAGATTTCTTTTTTGAACCGGATGAAAACACAAAAGTGCCTTTGTCTGTCAGCAAATTGTAAACCAGGTGTATAAGCAAAAACCATTAACTACTGATATCATGAGCAAAAAAGAAGAACAACAGGCCAAGAACAGGTACTCGGATACCGAACTTGAAGAGTTTAGGGAAATCATCCTTCAAAAACTCGAAGAAGCACGCCGCGACCTGAAGCTGCTGACGGAGGCCTATACCAATAACAATGAAAACGACACCAACGATACCTCCCCAACCTTCAAAGTGCTGGAAGAGGGTTATCTGGTGCTGTCCAAAGAAGAGAACAGCCAGCTGGCTGCCCGACAGCAGAAATTTATCACATCACTGGAAAATGCGCTGATCCGAATTCAGAATAAAACCTACGGAATATGCCGTGAAACCGGCAAACTCATCTCGAAGGAGCGTCTGCGCAGCGTACCCCATGCTACCCTCAGTATCGAAGCAAAACTGAAACAATCCGGCAAACGGTAACCCAAAATCCGACTCCCTTTGAAGAAGCCCCTTGCCCTTATTTTCCTGGTACTCCTTGCCGACCAGGTACTTAAAGTGTATATAAAAACCCATTACTCCCTCGGTGAGTCCCATTCCATAATTGGCGACTGGTCCTACATTTTCTTTATCGAGAATGAAGGAATGGCATTTGGCTGGAAGTTTTTCGGAGCCTATGGAAAGCTGATGCTGAGCATCTTTCGGATTGTGGCAGCCACAGGCATCTTTTACTACCTCTATACCATCGTGAAGAAAGGAGCCAAACCCGGAATGGTTCTGTCTTTCGCCCTCATTTTTGCCGGAGCCGCCGGAAACATTATCGACAGCATGTTTTACGGGCTCTTCTTTACCGAAAGCACCCTGGCAGCACCGGCTTTGTTCAGCCCGGGCAACGGGTACGCCGGATTTCTCCATGGCAAAGTGGTGGATATGTTCTATTTCCCGCTCATCGAAGGGTATTGGCCAGAATGGAAGATGATTCCTGCCAGCCTTAGAGGTGACCACTTCCTGTTTTTCAGGCCTGTATTTAACATTGCCGACTCCTCCATTACTGTCGGCGTGGCCACCCTTCTCCTTTTTCAGAAAAGGTTTTTCCATCCGGGTGAAGAAAAGCCTGAAGCACAGGAACCAATAGCTGATCAACCCGAAGAACCTGTGTCAGAATCCCCGGAAAAAACTGCCTCTGCTGAAAACCAATCCTGAAAACCGACCATGGAAACCCCGGAATGGATCGTGCGCGATTACACCGAAGCGGATTTCCCGGCCGTGATGGAACTGTGGGAATCCACCTCCCTGTCGAATAAAGCCCGCGGCGACAACGCAGACACCATCCATGAAACCCTGAAACTGGGCGGACGGATGCTCCTGCTGTTTGTTGGGGAAACCCTCGCCGGAACCTCCTGGATTACCACCGATGGACGAAGACTCTACCTCCACCATTTTGGCATCCATCCCGATTTTCAGGGAAAAGGGCTCTCAAAACCACTGCTGGAAGATTCCCTGTCTATCGCAAAGGAGCTCAATATGCAGATCAAACTTGAAGTGCACAGAACCAACAAAGCTGCTATTGCGCTGTATGCCCGTTATGGCTTTGGGTACCTGGGCGATTACGATGTGTACATCATCCGGGATCCTCAAAGCATCTGAAGCCGTTGCTCAGTCCTCAATCAGCAAGCCAGAACCATGTGCTCCCACAAAATTCTGGCACCGATCAGAATCAGAATGATCCCTCCGACTATTTCGATCTTCTTTTCGAAGAAGCTTCCCAATCTGTTGCCCATGTATACGCCGAGGAGCGATAGTAAAAAAGTGACAATACCAATCAAAATAACAGGTTTGTAGATATCAACATTTATCAGGGCAAAACTTACCCCCACCGCAAGAGCGTCAATGCTGGTAGCAATAGCCAGCAACAGCAGGGTGGTGAGTTTCAGTATGTCGTGCCGATCCTCTTCCTGCCTGCCGGCGAAAGCATTGTAAATCATCCTGGATCCAATCAGTGCCAGCAGTGCAAAAGCTACCCAATGGTCATAATCCCTGATATACTGCTCCAGGGTAAGTCCGGCTGCCCACCCAATCAGGGGCATCATAGCCTGGAAAATTCCGAAAGCAAAAGCAATCTTCATGGCCTGCCTGAACCTGAGGGGCCTGATGGCAGCACCACCGGTAATAGCTACGGCAAAAGCATCGAAAGAGAGCCCCACCGCAAGCCCCAGTATGGTAACGATATCCATGTTTTGCTGATTATGGCTGATAAACAATCTTTTGTGTAACTACCCGGCCGTTGCAATCGAACCGGAACAGGTAGATGCCCGGAGATAATTTCTGCCCGGGAGTAAAATGTTCGAGGTATTTTCCAGTAGGAAGCAGTACGTTGTTGTAAAGGGTTTTGATGGGTTTTCCATGTATGTCCAGTACTTTCAGACTTACTCTGGAGGTTTCATGCAGCTTGAATTTAAACCATGCCGACTGCTCAAACGGGTTGGGGTATACCGGTTCGATGTTAAACGGTGCAGGTTCAGGGGTGTTCACCCCCAGCCAGTTCATGTCGATAATAGCGGTCCATACACTCAGATCCCCGTTATGCAGACGGGTCCACATAGGCCTTACAACATTGTTGTGTGCCGATATATTGTTGTAATCCCCAAAGAATACATTATTAAAGGGAATGAATGGCGATTCTGAAACACGGAAGTTAAAAAAGGAATTGCCTCCGTCTTTCGAAACAGCCATGTACACATCCGTTTGATCATCGGTATAGTTTCTGCGGTCGTAGAAAACCATATAAATCCAGCCGGTAACCTGGTCTACTGCCATCCAGGTAAAAAACTGGTGCTTGCCGGGAGGATCATCATT
>CAZJZF010000004.1:0-4803 GCA_964550385.1 uncultured Lentimicrobiaceae bacterium
CTGCGAACAAGCCTATAAAAACGAAACACCGGGTATTGACTCAGTCATGAATGTGTACGATGCCATTTATTATGCCGGCGACTGCAATGCAGGCAGCAAAACCATTGCCATCAACCTGCCCAACGATGAACAGGTGCAGCTTCAGGCAGGATCGAGGAAGCTGCAGCTGAAGAATTCGATGCAGGCGAAGTTCGACAAGATTCTGGTACCTATTGCAAAGGAGGTGATCCATCCCGACCAGATGAAGCATGTAAAATTTGAAGCTTTCTTTGCCAATACCATGTTCCATGAAATTGCCCATGGAATGGGGATCAAGAACACCATCGACGGCAGCGGAACGGTAAGGGGAACCCTGAAAGAGGCTTACAGTCCGATTGAAGAAAACAAGGCGGATGTATTGGGCCTCTGGCTGGTAACCCAGATGGTGGAACGGGGTGAACTGGAAGGCGAAATAATGGATTATTATGTAACCTTTATGGCGGGCATTTTCAGGTCATCGCGGTTTGGAGCAGCCAGTGCACATGGCAAAGCCAACATGATGCGGTACCATTTCCTGCAGCGCAGGGGAGCTTTTACCATTGACGAAAAGGGATTTTATGCAATCAACCCCGACATTATGAAGGAAGCCATCCAGGAGCTTGCTGCCGAAATTCTGATAATGCAGGGAAACGGCGACTATGCGGCTGCCTCACTTTTGGTAAAGACCGAAGGGGTTGTGCCAAAGGATCTGCAGACTGCCCTTCAGAAGATCAATTCGAAAAACATCCCGGTGGATATCGTGTTTAAACAAGGGCCTGATATGCTTGGTTTGAAAAAATAATCAACGCTCCCTCTGACATCTGTAAAATTTAAAACATGCTAAGAAAGCATTCTTATAACGCTAAGCTGCTGCTGGTTGCCCTGTTGATACCGGGGTGGTTTTCTGCAGCAGCCCAACAGCTCCTTTCCGACAAGTTTCTCGGTTCGATGAAGCAGGATCTTCTGGTACTTGCTACCGACTCGCTCGAAGGAAGAGAAGCCGGTTCCATGGGAGAATTGTATGCTGCCCTTTACATCGCCGATCGCTTTGATCAATTGGGAATCAAACCCTATTTCGGCATCTGTTACTATCAGGATTTTGATTTTGCAGATGGCAGGGAGTATACCTCTGCCGCCAATTACCTCCGCCTGGTTTCCAGCGAAAAAACCAATACCTCCGGTGTGAACCTTACTGCCGAAGGGATGACTCCGATGCGCTGGGGTGCCGATGGGAAAATTACCGGAATGGTAGTAGATGCCGGGTATTGCATGCCGGTTTCCACCACGAAAAAGAAGAAAAAGTCCGGTAAGGAGGAAGCTTCAGCCGTACCCGACCTCAAAGGGAGGATTGCCCTGATCCGTTACGACGCTCCTGCCGGATTCAAAGGCACCGAAGGCGTAACCCAGGTAATGGCAGATAAAGTGAGATTTGCCGCAGAAAAGGGAGCTATTGGGGTGATTTTCTATGATCCGGCAGGGGTTGTTCAAATTGCACCCGGACAATACTATGTGCAGGATAAATTTGAGATACCCGTAGTGTTTGTGCACGATCCTGCTTTGGCTCTCGGGCTGAAGGGAAATACAGCAGAACTTTCCGTAGAATCTTCAACCAGGCGCAGTTTTGGAAAGAATGTGGCAGGATGGATAGACAATGGCGCAGAGAAAACCATCATCATCGGTGCCCACTACGACCATCTGGGTTGGGGGCATTACAATTCACGCCATACCGGGCTGCCAGCCATCCATTATGGTGCAGATGACAATGCCAGCGGAATTGCAGGGATGCTGGCGCTGGCAGAGTGGCTCTCTCAGGGAAACCTGCCTCACAGAAACTATGTATTTATTGCTTTCTCGGCCGAAGAAAAGGGATTGTTAGGTGCAAAATTCTTTACAGAGCAGGCCGATTTCAATTCCGACACATATCTCTGCATGATAAATTTTGATATGATCGGAAGGGTGAAACCTAACGATCCGGTTATCAGCCTGCTGGCCAGTGGCAGTTCGCCACGGTGGCAGGAAATTATCCCTCTGGTAAGTGAAGATGTAAAGGGAGAAGCGGTGACTGGAGGTGTAAACGGATCGGATCACTACCACTTTTACGCAAAAAAAATTCCTGTACTGTTCTTTTTCAACGGCATCCACGACGATTATCACAAGCCCTCGGATGTGGTGGATAAAATCAATTTCAAAGGAATGAGGGATGTTGTGGAGTATTCAGCAGGTGTGCTCCGGATTCTTGACACCATCTCTTCACTGCCATTTTCTGAAATCCAAACCGAAAACCAGGGTTCCTCAAGGCGGGCCGGCAAAATTTCCCTTGGGATTGTTCCGGCACATGGTGTGGAAGCGGATGGGGTGGCGGTACAGGATGTTATACCTGGCAAGCCGGCAGTTTTGGCAGGCATAGAGAAGGGAGACATTATCGTAAAAGTGAATGGCACTGTGATCCATGACATCACCGACTATATGAAGGCTTTGGGCGAAATCAGCGAAGGGCAGAAGGTGAAGGTGGAGGTACTGCGGGGCAACCGGAAAAAATCCTTCGCGCTGCAGTTCTGAGTCTGAAAAATGATTTTATGACAGAAATATTCAACGAAACCATAGGGGTATTGGGGGGTGGAAGCTGGGGTACCGCTTTGGTGAAGGTGCTTCAGCATCATCACCGAACTGTGAACTGGTGGGTACGACGGCCGGAACAACAGGAGGCGATCAGAAAAGGGGGCTTCAATCCCGACTATCTGAGTTACACCCAGCTCGACGCGAAAAAACTTTTTTTAAGCACCTCGGTTCAGGAAATAGCAGAAAGGTCTGATGTGCTCTTCCTGGCCATTCCGTCGGCATTCCTTCCACAGGTATTCGTTCCGGGAACCGGTTCTGTGCTTGCAGGCCATACCGTAGTTTCTGCCGTAAAAGGACTGGAGCCTGTAACCATGAAACCGGTTTTTTCGTGGTTGGAGGAGGAAATGGGTGTAGCGCATGAAAATATTGGGGTGATAGGCGGACCCTGTCATTCGGAGGAGGTGGCCATGCAGCGCCTTTCGTTCCTTACCCTGGGTGTGTTTAACAGTACCCTTAGTGAAAAGATCTCAAAGCTTCTTCAGACCCCGTTCCTCAAAGTTTTAGTGTCGGACGATGTGGAGGGAATCAGTATGGCTGCTGTATTGAAGAATATCTATGGTATTCTTGCAGGTACAGCTTACGGACTGCGCTACGGCGACAATTTTCAGGCGGTGATGGTATCGAATGCGTTGCTGGAGATGGATCGGGTATTATCTGATCTTACCGGAAAACCCAGAAACATACAGAACTCGGTGTATGCCGGCGACCTGATGGTGACCTCCTACTCGGGTTTCAGCCGCAACTGGATGCTGGGCAATCTGATAGGCAAGGGGTACCCCGTGAAGGCTGCCTTACTGGAAATCAGGATGGTAGCCGAAGGGTATTATGCCGCTAAAGTGGTGAAGTCGGTGCCGGGATTTACCACCGGAAAATATCCGCTGCTCGAAGCAGCTCATGCCATTCTTTACGACAGCATTCCCCCGGAACAGGCCTTCAGGGAACTCACCTCCAGGCTCAGATGATGAACATCGAAATGTTCAAAATTTGGAGTTCCCCCATACCTTCTGCTACAAGCTTTCGTTATCTTTACGAGCTTACCAGATTCTCACTATGTCTGTAACCTTCAACATAAAAAGATCCCCGGGGCGATATCGCCAGAGTCTGTCATTTCTCATCTCTGCGACAGCCATTCTGTTTTGTATCGCATCACCTTCAACTGCGCAAAATCTGGTCTTCAACCCCGGATTTGAGCAATACAAAGTATGCCCTGACAAGTACAACACCACGCTGGAAAAACACTATGAAATCTGCAACCGCTGGTACACCGTAAGTGCTGCCTCTCCCGACTATTTCAATGTTTGCAGCACCAGCGACAAAGTATCGGTTCCCCGCAACCTTACGGGACACATGAAACCCCACGGCGGAAACGGATATATGGGACTGATTCTTAAATCGGATCCTGCCTATTACCTGGGCGATAAGAGCTATACCGAACACATACAGAACAAGTTAACCTCCACGCTAAAAAAGGACCGGTACTATTGTTTTGAGATATGGGTGGCATTGGGAAAAACCTCCACCATCGCGGCGCAGGATTTTGGTGTTTATTTTTCGAGGGAGCAGATTACCTTTCCCAATCCTCCCGATTCACTTCCCGAACCGCATCTGCAATATACGGGACAGGTGCTTAAGAACTCTATCAAATGGGTGCAGCTGCGGGGTCTTTACAAGGCCACCGGGGGTGAAAAGTACCTCACCATAGGCAATTTTCAGCCCTGGGTACCCGGACGATTCGAGAGGCTGCGCACTTCGTTTGCCTCCAACGATCTTAAGGAATTCGCCTACTACCTTTTCGACGATGTGTCGCTGGTAGAAATCAAAGACACCTCGAAATGTTTATGTAATATGATAACGGTGGAACTCCCAAAAGCTTTGGAGCCGGTTGTGCCTGATACCCCAAAAGTTCCGGAAAAAACTGAGCCGGAAAATGAATTCGAAGAAGCAGAAGTGGGGGAAGCCATCGTGCTGAAAAACATCTTCTTTGCCTTCGACAAGTCGGATTTGTTGCCCACCTCCTACCCCGAGCTGAACAAACTGGTGGCACTGATGAAGAAATACCCGACGATGCGCATTGAGATTGCGGGGCATACCGACTACAAAGGAAGCGTGGAGTACAACCAGAAACTGAGTAATGACAGGGCCAACTCGGTGGTAAGGTACCTCATC
>CAZJZF010000004.1:4813-5613 GCA_964550385.1 uncultured Lentimicrobiaceae bacterium
CGAAACCTGTAGCCGACAACACCACCGACGAAGGGCGCCAGCTCAACCGAAGGGTGGAGTTTACGATACTGAATAAATAGTCCGGCTGCTGCTATAAGGAGAAAAACACAATCAATCCCAAACTTCATCGGGGTTTACATGTTATTACAGCAGAAACACCCATGATCATCAAACCTGATTCCGATGTCAGACCTAAAAACCCAACCTACCGAGGCCGATGTGGCTGCTTTTATCAACACCTTTGCCGATACTGAACAGAAGCGGGCCGACAGCTTTGCTCTGCTGAAGCTGATGCAGGAATTCACCGGCCATGAACCCCGGATGTGGGGGCCTTCGATTATCGGCTTCGGGATGTACCATTACAAATCGGAACGGAGCCGGCAGGAGGGCGACTGGCCGTTGGTAGGGTTTTCGCCCCGTAAAGCCGCCATCTCACTCTATGTCTTTACCGGACTGCCCGAGCACGAATACCTGCTGAAAGATCTGGGCAAATTCAAAATGGGCAAAGCCTGCATCTACGTGAAAAAACTATCCGACATTAACCCGGATGCTTTGAAAGCGCTGATGAAAGTCACCATCGATTATCTGGAGGAGAAATACAGATAAAAATAATTGGGTTACCTTCTTTGCCAAGACATGATTACAAAGCTGATTTTTCAGTTATTTCCCTATAAATTATAGCAGATTAAACTCCCACTGCTCCACCCACTCCGCTTTGCCCAGTTGTTTGTGCAGTTTTGCCAGATACGCCTGTTCGGTTTGGCCGGGGGTGGGGATGAACAGGGGATTGCCACCGGTAA
>CAZJZF010000004.1:5623-13319 GCA_964550385.1 uncultured Lentimicrobiaceae bacterium
TGCAGATCCATGATGGTGGAATAGCCTGAACGACTAATGACCCTCTTGCTGTATTTCAGATAACCGGCCATCAGGTGGTCGGGCAGGTCGGGGTAGAGCGTAATGTGCGAAGGAAGATCTTTATATCCAGTGATGTCATCAGAGCCCGCTACCACCACTGCGGTAAGGTTTAGGGGTGTGATATACTGTATAACGCTGGAAAGCAGTATGCTGCGTTGTGGCTCCGGTCCCGAAACCACACAAAATAGGTCGGGGATTACGGAAGGGGGATCGATGTGATTTAGTTTTGAAAACCTCGACAATGGGCCCACATACCTGAGATTTCGGAGAAATTTTCCGGGCGGATGGGAAAGTATGCCAGCCAGTCCGGGGCTTTCGGCAAAGTCGGGTACCCAGCACTGGTCGAATCTTTTGATGAACCGGCGAACGATTTGCGTTGCCATCCGCAAAAGGGGCCTGGAGAAGGAGCCGGAGGGAAGCAGCTGCAACTGATGGGTAATGAGAATCGTATAACACTTTTTGCTCCACAATCCATACCGGTTGTCGGAAACCACCAGGTCGATATTTTCCATTTTCACCAGATCTGACAGAAAACGGTGTTCTCTGAGAATTGCCCTGGCAAGCCGGGGTGCCGACAGTGCCATTTTCCTTATCAGATGAGCATTTCGGGGATACCGGATGTGGTACCCAGGTAACTCACGGTATCGCAAACCGGGAAAACGCTTTCTGAGCCATTCGCCGGCAACGCCATCGGAAGCTAAAATTATATCTGCTTCGGGATAAGCAAGTTGCAAGGCATAAATCACCTCTACGCAACGGGTGGCGTGTCCCAGTCCCCAGTTGAGGGGAGCCACCAGAATGGCAGTGGGTTTTAGCGGTAGATCGGGTAGCTGCACCGGGTAAAGATAAAAAAGTTTCGGCGGATTTCCTTTTTTCGATCCTCAGTCATATATAAATATCCAAACCCTTTGCCATGCCAGACACCTATCCTGAACTTCTGTATCAGATCGCCATTACCCTGCTGAAAGACCTTGGTCCGGTTTCGGCAAAACGGCTGATCGCCTTTTGCGGATCTGCCAGTGCTGTGTTTCTTGAGAAAAGAAAATTTCTGGAACGGATACCCGGTATCAATAAAAACATGATTTCCAGTATACTGCAAAACAGCGTACTGGATACCGCTGCCAATGAGTTGAAATTTATCGGGAATCATGGCATTACCCCCTTGTTTTTCCTCTCACCTGAGTACCCCTCACGTCTGAAACACTGTGCCGATGGTCCGGTGATGCTCTATTTCAAGGGGAATGCCGACCTGAACCATCCCCGGGTTATTAGCGTGGTGGGCACCCGGCAGCCCACCCGGTATGGGTTGGAGCAGTGCGAAAAGCTGATGGATGAGCTGGCACCGGTGGATGTGATGGTAGTGAGCGGGCTTGCTTACGGCATAGATGCCTGTGCCCACAAGGAGGCGTTGCGGACAGGGTTGAAAACTGTGGGTGTGCTTGCCCATGGTCTCGATCGGATCTACCCTCCGGTGCATAAATATCTGGCTGTTAAAATGCAGTTGCAGGGCGGGCTGCTCTCCGATTACATTTCGGGCACCAACCCCGACCGCCAGAACTTTCCGAGCAGAAACCGTATTGTGGCGGGAATGAGTGATGCGGTGATCGTTGTGGAATCGGGGGTTAAAGGGGGCGCCCTGATTACGGCAGACATCGCCAATTCGTACAGCCGTGATGTTTTTGCCATTCCGGGCAGAAATACCGATCCGGCATCGGCAGGGTGCAATCTGGCCATCAGCGAAAACCGGGCAGGGATACTGCTCCATGGCAACCACCTGGTTTCTATGATGGGATGGGACGAGAAGAAGAGCAAAAGCCAGCGGCAGCAGGAGATTTTCATTAACCTGAGTCCGGAGGAGGAGCGGATCGTAAACATCATCCGGCAAATGGGAGAACCGCTTGTAGACAAGATCTCGCTGGAGTGTTCAATGCCCGTGAGCCGCACCGCTTCGCTGCTGCTGGGGCTGGAGCTGAAGGGGGTAATACGGTGCCTGCCGGGGAAGAAATACAGCCTGGGATAGTGCCGTAATGAAAGGAAATGTACATTTGCAGAGGATTACCGGGGCAAATCCCTGATCAAACAATGTTTATCGTATGAAAAAACACAGAATCCTCATTGCTGAAGATGTGTACAATGTATCGGTTGATATCCGCCACCTCCTGGAAGGGATGGGGTACACCGTTCTTAAATTTGCCGGAACACCGGAAGCAGTATTGAAAGCTGTTGAAGAGGAACAGCCCGACCTGATCCTGATGGACACCCATTTGAACGGTGAACTGACGGGTATCGAGACTGCGACAATGGTTTTTGATCTTTACAAAATTCCGGTGCTCTTTCTTGTGAGTGAGGTACCCGGTGAGTTTATCAGGGAGATGATAGCTGCGGAGGCATTCGGGGTGGTCATCAAGCCCTTCAGGCCTGAGACCCTGCGCCTTTCGGTTGAGTTGGCCCTGAACAAGCACAAAGGCCCGGGAAAACCCGTACAGCCCTATGGCGATGCCCTGTTTGTAAGAACCGATTACCGTCACCAGCGTATTGACCTGAGCCAGATTCTGTATGTAGAGGCCATGAAGGATTATGTTGTGATCCACCTGCAAAACGGTACGGTTACCACCCATACCACCATTAAAGGGATTGAAGATCTGTTACCGGAATCGGATTTTGTAAGAATCCACAGATCTTATATTGTTCGCATCGACAAGATCCATTCGGTAAGATATCCCGATCTGGTGGTGGAAGGAAAAATGAAGGTGCTTCCGGTTGGGGGATTTTACAAGAAGCACCTTTTCAGCAGGATTATAACTCTGCAGTAGCCTTACCGGATTGTTGCCCCACTGACAACCTCTGCCCCTTCGGGCGTAACGAAGAAGAGTTTGCCATCGGGGTTCTGCGCCATCAGTATCATTCCGTTGGAGGTAATTCCCCGGAGTTCACGGGGTTCGAGATTTACGAGCACCGACACCTTTTTCCCCACAATCTCTTCCGGCTTGAAATATTCGGCGATGCCCGAAACGATGGTGCGTATATCCAGTCCGGTATCAACGGTAAGTTTCAGAAGCTTCTGGGTTTTGGGCACAGCTTCGGCTGCCAGAATGGTAGCAGTACGGATGTCCATTTTAATGAAATCATCGTAGTTCACTGCCTCTTTGCCGGGTTCTACCGGGATGGAGGCTTGTGCCTGCTGGTTTTGCTGCTTTGTTTCTGCCAGCTTATCCATCTGATGCTGAATTTCATCATCCTCAATCCTGGTAAAGAGGAAAGCTGGGTTGCCGAGCTGTATTCCTGCCTTCAGCAGGTCGGGTTTCCCTGCTTCATCCCATTTCGTTTCGGTGATTTTGAGCATCAGGCGCATCTCGTGGGAGGTAAAAGGAAGGAACGGTGCCGACACCAGGGTTAAGGAGGCACACACCTGCAGCGAGATGTTCAGGATAGTTTTTACCCGCTCCTCATCTGTTTTTATCTTTTTCCAGGGTTCCTGATCTGTGAGGTACTTATTTCCCAGCCGCGCCAGATTCATCAATTGGTTAAGTCCTTCACGGAAACGGAAGTTTTCGAGGTTTCCGGCGATTTTTCCCGGGAACTCAGCCAGCTGGGCCAGCACTTCCCGGTCTTCGGGTGTATATTCAGCAACAGCGGGCACCACACCACCGAAGAACTTGTGGGTGAGCACCATGGTACGGTTCACAAGGTTGCCGAGGATGGCCAGCAGTTCGTTGTTGTTGCGTGCCTGAAAATCTTTCCAGGTAAAGTCGTTGTCTTTGGTTTCGGGGGCGTTGGCGGTAAGCACATAGCGCAGCACATCCTGTTTGCCGGGAAAATCGAGGAGGTATTCATGCAACCATACGGCCCAGTTTCGGGAAGTGGATATCTTTTCTCCTTCGAGGTTGAGAAATTCGTTGGCGGGGACGTTATCGGGGAGGATGTAGGTACCTTCGGCTTTGAGCATCGACGGGAAGATGATGCAATGGAAAACAATGTTGTCTTTGCCGATGAAGTGGATCAGGCGGCTTTCTGGGTCTTTCCAGTATTTCTCCCAGTTGTCGGTAAGTTCACGGGTGGCGGAGATGTAGCCGATGGGAGCGTCGAACCATACATACAGCACTTTCCCTTCCACCCCTTCGATGGGCACTTTCACACCCCAGTCGAGGTCGCGGGTGACAGCGCGGGGCTGAAGTCCCTGGTCGATCCACGATTTGCATTGCCCATACACATTGGCACGCCAGTCGTCCTTATGCCCTTCGAGGATCCACTCCCTGAGCCAGGGTTCATACTCCTGCAGCGGAAGGTACCAGTGTTTTGTGCTTTTCATAACCGGTGCCGATCCACTGAGTGTGGATTTTGGCTGGATGAGTTCTTCGGGGCTCAGGGAGGTTCCGCATGCTTCGCACTGGTCGCCGTAGGCCCTTTCGTTTCCGCATCGTGGGCAGGTACCGGTGATGTAGCGGTCGGCCAGAAATTGTCCGGCTTCGGTATCAAAAAACTGCTCGGAGGTTTTCTCAATGAATTTTCCCTCCCGGTAAAGTTTCCCGAAAAAACCCGAGGAGGTTTGGTGGTGCACGGAGTTTGAGGTGCGAGAGTAAATGTCGAAGGAGATGCCGAATTCGGCAAAAGCATCGCGGATCATGGTATGGTAACGATCCACAATCTCCTTTGGAGTTATACCTGCTTCGCGGGCTTTGATGGTGATGGGAACTCCATGCTCGTCTGATCCGCCGATGAAAATCACATCGCGCCCTTTCATCCGGAGGTACCGTACATAGATATCGGCCGGAACGTATACACCGGCCAGATGGCCGATATGCACAGGGCCGTTGGCATAAGGGAGTGCTGAGGTAACGGTATATCGTTTAAATTCCTTTGACATAGTGTGCTGACTTTTGGGAGGGCAAAAGTACGGGGAAAATTTGAGCTGTTCAAATTCAAGCTGGTTAAATAAAATTCTGACAATCTGTTATATAGAAAACAAACTATCATCAGTTTGCAACAACAAGCTTCCTGGATAAAATTTCTCCATTAAACTCCAGACGGTAGAAATACATTCCTGGGGCAAACGCTGAAACATCGATATCGATAAAGTGGTCACCAGGATCCATCTCGGATGAGCAGATTTTCCAGGTTTGCCCATAGAGATTAGTCATTGAAATTGTTACATTTCCCCCGCTTGAAATAGAAAACGGGATCCTTGTAATACTGGAAGCCGGATTAGGAACGTTCTGTCCTAGCCTCAAAGAAGCGGGACCAGACGTGGTAATCCCCGTACATAATGTGCCATTGTATACCCTGCAAAAAGAGTTGTTACTGGTGTCTTTATCCTGCGGAAGGGCTGTGATGATGCAAACCTGCTGCAATCCCTGATCTGGCAAGAACGGGGTAGACAGAGTAAAATCATATGTGTTTTGTGAATTCAGTAAGGTAAACAGATTATCGGTATAAACAGTGCCTCCGGTATTATAGCTATAGTTTACAGGTACCTGGGTTTGTTCTGTCTGACCGTAGTTTTTAATCCTTACCACAATATTGTAGCTATACCAGGGTTGCGTCTGGGAATGGAAATAGCACAAGTTTCCGGTCGAGTCGGTAACAGGGTATAGTATTTTCAGAATGCCAACGTCATGATATGCCGGCTCGGTGCCATAATACCTGCATTTATGGTTATTGTAAGTATTCACATCCCCGGGGACTTGCGCTTCGACACAAAGATTGTAAATTGATTTAGGAGAAATAAACGGTGTTGTAAACGTAAAGTGGGCAGTATCACCTGGAGAAAGAATTCCAGTCCAGGTTTCACTTGCAACCGGAATCGAATCCAGAAACAAACTTACCGGTACGGAATTAATGATAGTGTTTCCGAAATTCCTTAGCAACACCCGGGTGTTCACAATGCTTCCCAATGCCGTATCATTCCTTGGAGCTAAAATGTCAGCTACAGATAAATCTATACCTGATTGTGGAAATGTGAGTGTGAAATTATCAATGGCCCATCCATCAGAAACCCCGAGTGATTCTGAAAAAAACCTGAAACGGAATCGGATATCAGGTTTAAGATTAAATGTGTGAGGGTTAAGTTTGAAAGATGAAAAAACCCAGCCAGAATTTGTATCGGCAAAGCAAGGATGCGAAGAATAAATGGTATTGTACCAATTAGTCCCCAATGAATCATTGATGGTTCCCAACAAGTGCCATGTATTACCACCGTTCGTGCTGTACTGAATCTGTCCATAATCTCCGGGAGCCATTGCCATCCAATGATGGAATCCCAGAGACATGGTATCTGAGAATCCAATCCATGAGGAATTGAAAGGAGGGGAATAAAGGTCAGCCACTATCGGATTCGCGGTTGAACCGGAAAGGCTGGCATACCATGCCTGTGTTCCTGAATACGCGTTTTGGATGATGATACCCGAAGGTGTTCCATAGTGCCAAATTTCCGGAAGAGCCGGATTGTACCAGGCCTGACCTTGTTCAAAATCATCGAAATAGGGAATCGAGGGAGCCAATTCTCCAAAAATTCTTATAGCCATAGTATCGTTTGCAGGTACAGCATCACCTGAAAGATGGGATTTAAATACCATCTCTGAGAAGCCTGCCTGCACCACAAAAGCCGGCATTGCAAGCGTGTCTGCTGCACCCGGCAGCAATGCAAGAGGGTAGATGACCGTCTCAGGAATCTTCTGCCCAAGCTGAAATGAAACGGATAATTCATTGGGGCTGATGGTATCAAAACCATTGTTTGCAATCACTACTTGTGGTGTGGAGGGGGCTCCAGCCTTCACGATATTAACCGGATAAATGATTTTCTTCACAGTGGCATCATGTTGATTTTGTGGAAGCACGGTAATCTGAACAGGAACTCTTGTTCCCGAACAATTGCGGGTAAATTTTGAATACCAGATCATACCGCTTAGCTTTCTTCCCGATTGTGCGGTGCCAAAGGGGAACTGAATCGTGTGCCCCCAATAAAATGTAAGGTCAGTGTATGATTGCGCCGATCCCTGAATAGTTGCAATGGAATACATTGTACCGTTTACTGAAGTCAGATAGATGCCATAGAGTTTTCCAGAGTCAAGGGGTAAACCTCCAAATACTACCGGCGTACCTAATCCCTGCCCCTGGCTTGTGACCATAACTGATCCAGCAGAAATCCAGCCGGCTCCTGATGCCATTGATCCCTGATATCCACCCGGGCGGTAATATAATTCCATAATATGATTTCCGGAGGCAAGGTTGAGCCAGAAACTGTCCAGCACAATATCCGAAACAGGCTTGATGTCAAACATATTACCATTTGCAGGGTTCACAGAAGTATACCCGGTAAAGATGCTTTTCTCCCCTTCCCTTAATCTGTTAGATGCATCTATCCAGAACGAAGTATCTGAAAATAAGGGTGCCGTAGTAAATATTGAACCTTTTGCGATCGGTTGAGAGGTAAAAGGGGAAGAGTACCATGCCATTGAATCGCTGCTTTGAGCCACAAGAGGAACTGCCGTGCCATATGGCACAATGGTATCTGCTACAACCGGAGGCATGGGAATATGCAATGACCTTATCTGAATGGATAAACTGTCATTGACAGGAATGTGATCTTGCAAAAAATCACTCCAGGCTTGAACTAAATAAAGGCTATCGCTGATACCAG
>CAZJZF010000004.1:13329-22191 GCA_964550385.1 uncultured Lentimicrobiaceae bacterium
GCACTCAGGTCGGCCAGTGTACTAAAACTAAACAGTACTGAATCCCCGGGCATCAGAATACCGGTAAACGGTTGCGAAATAACGGGAGATCCGGGGTTAATTCTGTAGTTCATGGTAACAGCAGACGGAGACGGATAATTAACCGGCTCTTGCCCGGTATTCTTCACCCAAATGCTGATGGTATCCATCCCTATATTGCATTGATCTGTTATTCCTGAAAACCCTATCAGGTGCAGATCGTAAACCGGTTGACCAAATAGCGTCTGACAATTCTTGTTGTTGGCAAATACGGTATCATCCTGCAGACTTGTCTCAATACAAAACGTCCAATTACCGGCAAGTGACTGGACAGGTTGAATTGCGAAGGTCATTGTATCCAGATAAGCAAGGGCACACGATTGAGATAATGTGTCATATAAAGTACCATTCACTGAACGCTTAAGGGGTAACAGGAAAATGGTATCAGCCCCAAAATTCTTAACCGTCAATTGCACCGGATACAGCAAGCCCTCCTGAGTTACCGGGCCAAGGTTATTTACAGTTATAATACCTGCATCCCTGGGATTGACATAAACTTCGTCAGCTCCGATGGTAGGCCTTGCCTGCCTGGGTTCATTGTCAATGTCAAGCGGAACCTGTGGAAGATTAATGCCTTTTACCGATAAGTCTTTATTGGAAAGATGCAGGTTGGTAAGGGAAATAAAGGGACTTAGCAGATTGAGTGAGTTGAGATCTTTGCCGCTTGCCGCCCGAAGGGTTGCCATAGTGGATTTCAAACCACCCGACCAAAACCCCAGGTAAGTGCCAGCAGAATATAAATTGTTGTAATCGCTTTCGACAATGGAACTGTTACTATATGTTCCATACGCAAAGGCATTGCCGGCAGTACCGTTTTGATGAAAAATATTATTAATAACAGAATTTCCGGTTGTTGATGAATTGGTTGTTGTATAAAGAAAAGCAGCCCCTGAAGTACCACCATTTATTCTTGCTGAATTATGATAAAATTTCCGGTTTTGGCCATTTTGAACAAAAAATCCGTAATTGGTTCCAGATAAATTACCCTGCACAGATATCATATTGTTGGAAAAGATGGCCGGTTGAGATGGTATACTACTTCCATTGTCAGATATTCCGGTAAAATTACCGGCACCGGTAATAACTATTGTATTGGCATTTACCCAGGTATTTCCTGTACATCCGATCATTTTTAAACCGGTGATATTTCCTGTTGTAGCATAAGTCGAAAGTGAATTGTTGCTTATGATCGGTGCAACCATGGAATTCAGGGATATCCCTGAGTTTGCAAATCCAAGGCATTGATTACCTGAAATAATCCAACCTTTGGGTAATCCTGTCCCACCATTGATTTGAATGCTGGTATACCCATTTATAATTCTGGTTTGTACCAATTTATTATCCTCATTCAACCCCGGCTGATCAGATCTTATGGCAATGAATGAGGACGTAGCAGCCACTGGGAGAATGATTTCGAGGTTGGCAATTATGTTATTGCAAGCACCATTGATCAATCTGATTCCTTCACCCTGTCCAGATCCCAGTGCTTTTATGGTCATCTTTTCAAACCGGAAATAATCGGCTCCATCAAGACAAAGAGTCCACGGATTTCCTGTGGTGCCGGTGGAGTATTGCAGAATCACATCTGTACTGTCGCCGGTTGCTCCTCTAAAGGTTATGGTTTTTGTTGAGTCCAGGCCAGCAACTGGCTCTATGGTAAGTTGCTCGTTGTAAACGCCTGCATGCACTTCAAATACAACAGAACCACAAACATTCAGTTTATTCAATACCTCAAGTGCGGAGTTAAAAGAGGCGAAATTGCAGTTGCACGCGCCTGTTTGACCAATGGTATAGGTTCCTGATAAACAAGGTGTAAAGGCAGCAATAGTGGTGTCGTTGGATGGAACGGTATCCTGCAATGAATTCGGGAAAGATACCCAGACTTTCAGGGAAAGTGTTGTATCCTGAAACCAAATGGAATCAAGGGGTACCATCAAGGAAGATCCATGGGGAAGAGAACCGGTCCAGTTCAACGAATCGCTTACCAGATTATTTATTGACCAAATGATTCTGGCCTGGGTCAGGGTATCCGTGCCATAGTTTCTCAACTCAACCTCAGGTTTACGAAATGAATGCGCTAAAATCTTTCCTCCCGGAAATGTAAGCGTAGCGATCCCCGCGTCAATTAAGGGAAAGGTATCCGGAAAGACATGAACGGGTAGTCTGGGCCCTTCGCATCCGGGTCCTGTTATGACGTACTTCATTTCCGTTCTTGCAGTTGGATAATCCGTAACGGCCGAAATGGATCCTGAAGGAAGGGGGCCATTCATAATTGAATTCAGGCTTCGCAAAGCTTTAAGGGCTAAAAGATTACCGGCAATGTAGGTTGAATAATGCCAACCACCGGATCGGGAATAATATATTTCACCGGGATTGGATGATGCATGCCCACATAAAATTCCTATATAATCACCCTGATGTACCACAATATTTACCGGAACTGCACTGCCATTTGGTATATTGGAAAAATATGCAATTGTCGTATGGGATGCAGTTGACGGATAAGCCGGTAATGGTCCCTGAAATTTAACAACCTGAATAAATTGATTTCCTGAACCAAATAGATTGGGAACCTTAAGCTCAGTAATCACCATGCTTATAGGTGCTTGAAAATAAAAGCCCCTTGAAGCTGTATCAGCCGCGTAAGAATTATGCGGGGGAATCGGAAATGCTGTTGGAGTATTTGTCGTAGATGAGGTACCTACCCAATACATCGCGGTATCGAAAACAGGTGGGGTTTGAAATACAAACCCTGTATCGAGGCCTGTGGTGGATGAATCAGTGGCATACCAAACCACAGGGTAATTGCTGGTTGCTTCAAGGTATCCGGGGATACCATAAGGTTTTGTAAATGAAGGAGCAACCACAGGGGCTGGAGGGGTTCTGAGTGCGAGAACCGAGTCTAAAATCCTGGTATTATTAAGAGAATTGTTATCCAATGGATGGTTAACAGTCGTTGTAATCTTATAATAGATATTTCCGAGTGTTGATGATGGTATTGCGGCCTGCGTATTAAAATAGTAAGTGATGCTATCACCAGGGGGAATGGTGTCTGTAATGGTTTCAGGAAGATTCCATGAGGCTCCATGCACCATGAATGATATGGAAGCTCCACTTTTCAGCGTATCACTACCAATGTTGTAAACTTGGGCAGTCAGTTGTTCATCCTGCAAATTGCAGCCATTTCTCACATTAAGAAAAGAGATTCCCAGATCGATTGGAGGTTTGCCCGAAACAGTAACAGTTACCTTTGTTCTTTGAGAAGGACAAACATTTTCGGGTGGAAGAATTACTCCGGCATTCAGAATATTTGGATTTTGACGCACATTATCTGCTGAAATCCAATGAACCGGGTTACGCGTTCTGGGGCCATTAAGTTTTGCGCCGGTGGTTGATGTTTGAATGAAACCCTGCCAAATTTCAGGTGTTACACCTGATACCGGTGGAAAGATGTAATTTCCATATACAACCGCATCAATGATATTCCCATACGGATCCCTTAAAATTCTTCCAACCGGCGTGTTAGAATAAAAAGCTCCCATGAAGTTGCCGTTGCCGTAATAGAAGTAAAATGCAGGGTTTGGACCATAATAGGGATTTGCATAGACATTAAGGTCTCCTACTGCTATCAAAGCCGTGCCACCCGGACTTAAAATGGTTCCCGAAGGGAATGTATGTGAACTGAAGATTCCATTTGCATCCCATTGTTCAAGAATCATCCCTTCCATATCTGAGCCCGGCACCCCTGAAATTTCAACATAATCGTCTGCTGTCAACCACAAAGGCCATCCTCCGGTTGGAGCGTAGTTTCCATCCTGGTACTGGCATATTTCGGTAAAAAAGAACTGCCTTGTATTAACCAGTGGACTGGGAATCGCCTGGGCCCAGAAAGAAGTAGTTTGATATAAAAACGGAGGGGAATAAGAGGCTCCCCGGGCAAGGTAAACCATGGATGTATCTGATGCGTACCACACAACTGAATCACTGGCAGCGGCTGTCAAAGTTACTATGCCCGGATATGGTACTGCAGTATCAGAAAGCAAAGGAGCATTAACTGGTGTAAGAGAAATGACCGATAGGGTGGCTGTATCATTTAATGGATTGTGATCATTTTGGTTTGTAATCCAGGCTTGTAAAATAAATATTGTATCTGCAACCGTCGAAAAATCTGCAACCGTCGAAAAGACAAATAAAATACTATCACCCGGGAACAGATCTGCTCCCATCCCTTGGTTAACTACTGTTGAACTACCCTTAATCTGGTAGGAAATCAATGTGGAACTTCCAATAACATTAATATTCCCTGTATTTGCTATAATGACCCTAACAGAATCCTGACCAATATCACATTTCTTTATGTACGGTATCAGGTAGCTTAATGAAAGATCCGTTTCAGTTATCCCAAAAAAGGAAAAGCAGACTGTATCGTTGGATGCATTATTGTCGAACGGGAGGGCAGAAAACAGGCAAACCATTGTTTGGCCAAACGGAGAAAAAAAGGATGGAAAATGAATTGTTGCTTCCTGAAGCGGAAATAAGGAATTGCTGTAATACACCGAATCTTGGATTGCTCCATTCAAAGCACAGTAGATGAAGAATCCTTGTAAGGTATCGGAACCCCAGTTTTTCACTTTAACACTGATATTTACCACACTGTTCTCTACAAAATTGTAAGGGGGAGATGGAGAAAGGATTTCGTAAACAGCAAGATCTTTTTGGGGTAAAAGCATCTCATGTGCACCTATCGTTGGAAATGCCGAACGGGGAGTGCCAAAAATATCATCTGCAACCCCTGATAAAATCGTCCCTTTCCCAGTCAATGAATGGTTCGAAAGGGTTAAGTCGTGATCAGAAACAAAGGGAGGCAAAATTGATTGTGAGTTCAAATCTTTTCCTGATGCAGACTGCAAGGCCGACAGATTAGTTCTGTTACTTCCGAAATAGGCCAGATTGGATCCATTAGTATAAAGGTTATTGTAATTACTTGCCAACACAGAACCAGCCTGATGGTAATAGGCATACCCAAAGGCTGAATTGGAAAATATGTTCCCGGCAATCTGTGTATAATTTGACTGGTTAAAATGTAAAGCTCGGCTTGAACTTTCAGCACCACAGCAAATATGTACTGAATTGCAAAATACGTTAACATAATTGCACAAACTGATAAATAAACCTCTGGATTGTCCTCCATTTATTCCGTAATTAATGATATAATTATTGAAAATCCATAAAGTATCAGGTGAAGTAAGCTGCTTAGAAACACAAGCAAGACCATAACTATTCCCATCAGAGGTATTAATCATTCTATTATAGGAAATCACCCCTGCTCCTTTCCCAAACGCATAATATACAGAATAGGCATCCGATGCACCAGCTCTGCACTCAAGATAGTTGTTTTTAATTTCTATTGAATCTGTGTAGGCAATATAGATACCATATTTGCTATATTCGGTTATCTGGTTCCCTTTTAAAATTAAACCCATATGCCTGATTGTTGAAGAGGCATTGAAGTACACTCCATAATATCCTCCTTCAAGTGCTGAATTGGTAATACTTATTCTGTAAGTCTGCCCTTCGCCAGCAAACACCGGCACAACTGATGTTGAGGAAACCAAGGGAGCTTCAATGGTGCAGCTATCGATCCAAATATGGTCGCAATTGCCTTGAAATTCAATTATTCTCCCCATTAACTGATTCGTAGATTTCAATGTCAATTGTTTTAGGATGATGTGTTGCGCATTTTTAAATCGCCAGGTATAATTCTGGGTTGTCCCATTAAATAAAAGGTTAACGTCATCCGGATTCCCTGTGGAACTCCGAAAAGTGATGGTGTTCAATGCACTGATTCCGTTGAAATAAGGAATTTCCCATTGACCTGAATAGGTGCCTGGCAGGATATTGAAAACCACCGGGCCACTTATACCGCAGGTGTTCAGCACATCGATTGCATCGGCCGGAGTAGACAACAGTTCCCCTTGTCCAACTGTGTAATTGCCAGATAAAGGACCCTGGCAAATAATGCTTGCCAATGTGTCATTCAATGGATTCATGTCTGTCGAATCATTGGGTTGAGATGTCCAAATCTTAAACAGGTTAAACCCGGCAAGCAATAATGCTGTGTCTATTGTGATTGGGTTGGAGACCACATGTTCGGAGAGTAAGCCATTCCATATGTAGTTGGATTTAAACACCCGGTTTTGAGACCAACCCACAACAACTTTGTATAATGTATCATACCCATTATTTCTTATTCTGATTGCAACCGGTGTAATTAAACTTCCGAAGTTTGGATTAGCTGGAGAAATAAGTCCAAAAATTCCGGCATCAGAATGAAAATTCGGCTTTAAAAAACTGATCATCAGGTTTGGCCTCCCATAGTTTAATCCATAGTTTGGAGGATAGGAAGAACCTGTCCAGGTAGCTGCCATACTGGTGGGTGCAGTATACCTCCACTTTATCTCAACGATTGGAGCTGACTGCGGAATCCACTCAACCAACACCATCAGGTTCATTGTGCCTGAATAGGAAAATTGATTTTTATTGAACTGAAATCCAACCCAACCGGCCACAACAGGGAAAGTTTGCATGGAATCCTCATAAACCAGTGTAGCCCCATACAATTCACCATCAAAAGCATAAGTGCCGGAAGAAACTGTACTCAGATTTGTTTCCTTCAGGAAGATCCTGAAAACTGCATTTGAACCTGCAAACCCCTGAACACTCTCTTTGTACCAGCTAAGCTTGTCAATAATTCCATAATTGCCTATTTCTGAAGCAGTAAAAAGACTGATATGTCTTGAAAAATGCGCAGAAGTGTTCCCTGTAATAGCTATCGGTCCTCCAATTGAACTTGAATTCGTACCGGTTCCAATTGTGGCATAATAATATGGCTCCTTCAGGATTAGAAATGATAACTGCTGACTGGTAGTTGTATCCGCCAGTGAATCAACGACAGATATAAAGTAATTAACTGTATGACCATAAGGAAAACTTGGAATGATAGCTGAATAGATCTGTCCAATCCCTGGTGTCATATCTGCTGTATCCGGCACACCATTGTTCACAGAATAACACATAAAAACCCTGGCAATACCGTTAGAATCGGTTACCAGCGATGAAACCGTGAAAGGTCCTGTTGTAAACAAGGTGTCCTTCAAAACAGGTGATTGAAATACCACAGTAGAAGGAGAATATTGCTGCACACTTTCACTTCCTGCAATGGCTGTGGCAGACAAAAAAATGGTAACAATTGAACATAAAATCAAGCGCAGATAAGAAATCTGATTCATGGGAGAAGGATATTGATTAACCTCCCTGTTCCTTCATACTGTCAATCTTGTTCTTAATGGGAGTGATTTGTTTGATATACTGATTCAGGCTATCGGGGTGAACGGGTTTTGCCGGGGGCGATTCGAGTTTAAGGGGGTTGATGGGGGTGCCGTTTTTATACACCCTGAAATCGAGATGGGGGCCGGTTGAGAGGCCTGTACTGCCCACGTAGCCGATCACATCGCCCTGTTTCACCCTGCTGCCGTTTCGGATTCCGGGGGCAAAACCCCGAAGGTGCATATACACGGTGGTGTACACACTGTTGTGCCGCACTTTAACCATTTTTCCGGCACCGCCGGCATATCGGGCATCAATCACGGTGCCATCGCCGATAGTACGCACCGGGGTTCCGGGTGCTGCCGAATAATCCACTCCATGGTGGGGTCGGTAACGGCGCAGGATGGGATGGAGGCGGCTATGTGAAAAATGGGAGCTGATGCGCCTGAACTCCAGCGGAGCTTTCAGGAATTCGCGCCGCAGGGAGGTGCCTTTGTCATCAAAATACTGCATTTTCCCCTCCTGCAGGTATCTGAAACCGTAAAAATCGGTACCGTCGTTTCTGAACCAGGCGGCATGGATGGTTCCGATGCCGGTACTTTTCCCTTCTACCATCAGCTCATCATACATCACCCTGAACATATCCCCTTTCTGGATGCCATAGAAATCGATTACCCATGCGAAAATGTCGGAGAGACTGAGGATGAGCTCCGGGTTTTTTCCGTCGGCGGTCATGGTATTCCACAGCGAAGAGGTGATGGTGCCTGCATACTGATGGACAATGGTATCCACAGGCAGGGCTCCGGTGGATACGGCAACGACTGTATCGGATGCAAAGATCACATAGTTGACAGGATCGTTATGGTAGATGAAATACCGCAGGGAATTGCCTTCGGTTTTTTCCCTGAACAAGGTGCATTTGTTGCCTGCCTTGATTTTACGGAGGTCGAGCACCCCTTCCGATTTTACCACCCACGCATTCACAAGGGTGTCCGAAGCACCCCATTGCAGCATGATCGACCCAAATACAGCTCCGTTGGGGAAAACGGTATCGGTGACCGAAAAACGGTCAAGAGGAATCCCATAGCGGGTTTTAACCTGCATACTGTCAGTAGGCTCGGGAGTTTGTGCCCTTTTATTACAGCCCTGCCTGCCGATGACAAAAATTAGCAGAAATGCCAAAATTGCCACCATAACAGCAGACCCTCCTATCAACAACCAGGTTTTTCTCTTCATTGGATATCCCACATTGTACCAGGTGAAGGCTCAAAAATAGAGAAAAACGGGGAATTCCCGAATGGTGTTGAAAAGTTTTTTACCATGCCAGGGCTGAAAGAAGAATTTTGTAGTAGTTTTGACAAATCATGTCAACACTTACCATGTCAACACTTGGGCAAAAATTACGTGAAATCAGGCTGAGAGAGGGATTTTCTTTGCGAAAAGCGGCTGTGGCTGCAG
>CAZJZF010000005.1:0-8634 GCA_964550385.1 uncultured Lentimicrobiaceae bacterium
CCGAATTGAAATCGGTGGATATGAAGCTCGAAATTGAAGAGAAACTGGCCCGGTCGCAGGCTGAAATGGACCGGAAACAGGCACTGATCCGGCAACTGGAATCTGACATCTCCGATATCAGGAGTAAACTCGAAAAAGAATGATCAAACCCTCGGCACTTCTCTGCCTGTTTCTGCTTTTGCTGAAAACCGGTGCTTCCGGTCAGGATACCCTCACCGTGATGCACTGGAATTTGCTCAATTACGGCAATACCACTACCTATTGCACCCAAACCAACAACAATATCGCCACCAAAGCAGCTGCCTTGGGGGTTGTATGTACCTGGGCCGCCCCCCATATTTTAACGGTGAATGAAATTGGTGCCAATTCCTTTGCTCCATCCCATTTTCTGAATAATGTGCTGAATATCAATGGAGTTAATTACTATCAGGGTTCTGCTTTGTCAAATATCAGCGGTACCGACCTGGCCAATTTTGTATTCTTTGATACCCGGAAGATCCTGCTCCATTCACAGCATCAACTGGCTACCTCAGCGCGTGATATCAACATTTTCAGACTGTACCATAACGATCCGAACCTTCCTTTTCATCAGGATACGGCTTTTCTGTATGTGGTCTGCACCCACCTGAAAGCCGGAAACTCCAGTGCTGATGCTGCCGAGAGGGCTGCCATGGCCAAAATCATCATGGACAGTTCTGGTCACTGGAGCAGTTTTCCTGCCCTTCTTGCAGGCGATTTGAACCTGTATACCGCAAACGAACAGGCATGGAAGAATTTTACCCAACCCGCCGATACCACCGGTGAGATATTTTACGATCCCATCAACATGGCAGGAGCCTGGCAGGACAATCCCTCTTTTGCCCCGGTACATACCCAGAGTACCCGTTCATCCTCCAACGGTTGTGCTTCTGGTGGTGGCCTCGACGATCGCTTCGACTTCATCCTGATGAATAAAAAACTGAAGCAGTCGCCCAAATTTTTCCAGTATATTTCCGGATCGTATAAATCCATCGGCAACGACGGAAATCACCTCAACCAGGCCATTACCAGCGGAACCAATACCAGCGTACCGGCCGTAATTCTGCAAAACCTGTACGATGCCTCCGATCACCTGCCGGTGCTGATGCAGTTGAAACTCACCCCGTCCACCCAAGGGGTTCCCATGGCAAAAACCCATCAGCTTGAAGGTATTTGGGTTGCAGACAACATCTTTCAACTGCAATTTTCTGATCAGGTGGAACTTTCAGGGATGTCGGTTTTTGATCTTTCGGGCCGGCTGATGCAAAGCACACAACTTACGAAATCATCATCCGATCGTTACAGCATTCAGATGCAACATCATTACGCGAATGGTTGTTACCTGTTAGTGGCAACCGACACCTCCGGCCAATGGTATAGGGTCAAACTGATGATTACCCGCTGAAAAGTGTAAGTTTAGAGATCCAGCGAAAGCTGCCCGCCTGCTTCCTTTTTGGGGAAAATCAGCGATCCCACAATACTTATCGTAATGATTCCCAGCACCACCAGCAAAGAATGGAAGGTAGTGAATCCGATGTGATCCAGCCAATGGTGGATCATCATCTTCAACCCGATAAAGGTGAGCAGAAAAGCAAGACCCGCCTTTAAGAGGTGGAATTTATCGATTACCTGAATGAGCATGAAGAAGAGTGCGCGAAGTCCTATAATAGCGAAGATATTGGAAAAGAATACCATATAGGGATCTTTGGTGATGGAAAAGATGGCAGGGATGGAATCCACCGCGAAAATCACATCCATGAATTCAACCACCAGCAGTACAATAAATAGCGGGGTGATGAATACTTTGTGATTGAGTTTTACGAAGAAATTGGCACCTACATATCTGGGATACACCCTGAAAAATCTCGAAGAAAGCCGAACCACCGGATGGTGTTGCACGTCGATGGTCTCATGCTTGTTTCTGGACAGGAACATCTTCACTCCGGTGAATATTAGGAAGAGCCCGAAGAGATACAGAATCCATTCAAATCGCTGAATCAGTGCAGCACTGAGGAAAATAAAAATAAAACGCATAATTACTGCTCCCAGAATGCCCCAGAACAATACCCGTTTGTAATACATCTGCCGCACATTAAAGGCGGCAAAAATCATGATGATTACAAAGATGTTATCCACACTCAGGGCTTTCTCAATCAGATAGCCGGTGAGGTACTCAAGGGCAAGATTGTTACGGTACACCTGCAATGCCTCTTCGAATGAAAGTCCGTCGATCCGGATGGGATGTTTGTACTGAACGATTTTATGCTGGATGTCCTCAAGAGACCGCAGGTCATGGAGCCAGTCGCCCCAGTACCTGAGCAATACATAAAAAGACAGAGATAAGCCGATCCATACAATCGTCCAGATCAATGCCTCTTTAAAACTGATAACATGGCTGTTCTTTCCGATAAAAAGCAGATCGAATAGCAGGATTCCAATGATTGCAACCAGGAATACTCCAAAGAATACGATTTCGTGCCAATTCATGGTGCAAAGATAACCAGCAAATTTTATCTTTGAGTCATCAAATTTAACTTCTAAGAAATGAGGATAATACTGATTAACATTGCAATATGTTTTATTGGCCTGGTAACTCGTGGACAATCCTTTGCCCCGATCGTTCTGGAGCCTGTAGATTTCAGCCAGGGCAGCACGATTATGGAAGCTTTGCAGGTGCGCGCTTCGGCTACCGGATTCGATACTTCCGCCCTAACGCCACAGCAGCTTTCGGCACTTATCTGGGCTGCCAATGGCATCAACAGGCCGGAATCGGGGAAGCGGACTGCCGCCTCTGCGGTCAATGCCCAGGATATCGACCTCTATGTTTGTACCAAGGTGGGGATCTGGAAGTATAATCCTGCAAATCATCAGCTGGATACGGTAAGAGCAGGGGATTACCGGACTTTCGTGGCCGACCGGCAGGGATGGGTGCTGGATGCTCCGGTTTTTCTGATCATGGTATCCGATATCTCCCGGTTCAGCCACGGTAACGATTCCACAAAACTCATCAGAGCTGCCATGGATGCAGGGATCGTGGCACAGAATATTTCTCTGTATTGTGCCGCCGTGGGACTCGAAACCCGCATAAGGGCAGTAATGAACTACGAGAAGCTAAGGGAAATACTGGGGTTAAAATCAACCCAATACCCGATGCTCAACAATCCGGTGGGTTACAGGAAGAAGCAATAAATCATAATGAAATACCGAATAATGGAACAAAAATTCAATATCGAAGCCATCGGCAAACGCAGAAGCATCCGGAAGTACGACCGCACAAGGCCTGTGGAAAGAGAAAAGCTGCAACAGCTCATCCGGGCTGCCATGTACGCCCCCACCGCCAGGAACCTGCAGCCCTGGCAATTTGTGGTGATTACCGACAGGGAGCTTCTCGACAGAATTCCGGAAGTACACCCTTACTCTCTGATGATGCGCGAAGCCACAGCAGCCATCGTGGTATGTGGCGACCGTGAAAAAGACCCCAGCGATTTTTACCTGGTGCAGAACGGCTCTGCTGCTACCCAGAATATACTGCTGGAGGCGTGGGCTCTGGGATTGGGTACTGTGTGGCTGGGGGTTTACGGCAGGCCTGAACGTGTGGAGGGAATTTCCCGTTTGTTTGCCCTTCCTGATACCATTCTTCCGATCTCCCTGATTGCTGTGGGCTATCCGATGGAAGAAAAATCGACCCCTGAACGATTTCAGTCAGAACTGATCTACGAAAACAGGTTTGGGAACCTTTGGAGAAATGCTGAAAACAAGTAAGGGTTAGTCTCCCTGCCGCATCACCATCATCTTGCCCGATACTCTTCTCCCCTCAAATTCAGCAAAATAGATGTACATTCCTGGCGGAAATCCACTAACATCCAGTGTGTAATCCATTTCCCCCGCAGGCACATTCACTTCCTCCGATAACAGCTCCCTGCCCAGTTGGTCCGTTAAACCGAACCGCACCCTTCCGGCAGAAGGAAAGAAGCAGGGAATAGTGGTTACTTGCGATGCAGGATTGGGAACGTTTTGACCCAACCAGCCGGGCCGGAATTCTGAAATATCGTTTACCGGGCTGGTACACCAGGTAACACCAAAATAACCCTTACGCATGGTATCATTGGTTTGAATAAGATCAGCAGGCAATTCAGTATAAGTGCTTACAAGCTGGGATCCCAAATAGGCTTTAAACTGATTTGTGAGCAGGAATAGGGCCGTGTCTCCGGGCAGCAGGGTGCCATTCCAGTTGAGGGTATGAACCGGTCCTCCGTTGAATTGTGTCCAGGAAACCGGGATGCTGGTCTGGGTATTTGATCCAAAGTTTTTTAAAGTAACCACCAGGTTGTATATCCAGTTAGAGACAAAAGGATCATAAAAGCAGAGGTCGTAATAATTTGCAACATTCAACGAAGGAGTACCAACAGGTTCCTCAATCCTCACCACCCCCACATCATCGGGTGGAAGAACTTTTTTAAACGCAAGATCATCCACCGCCCATCCGTCCGAAATCCCTGAACTATTGCTGGAGAATTTGAAGCGAAACTGGATGATTCCAATACCCGGAAGGATGCTGTTGGTGATTTTATAGGACGAGAACATCCATCCGGAATTCAGATAGTGAAAAAAATGTGTGAGCACACCGGGCTTGATGGTGTTGTACCAGTTGGCACCCATTGGGTCGGTAATAAAACCCAGCTGGTTCCAGTTACTACCGGCATCTGTTGAGTATTCGACCCTGGAAACCTCTCCGGTATCGGCCTGCGCACACCAGTGCCAGAAACTTAACCGGTAGGTATCTGTAGGAAGCAGGTAAGGAAAAGTAAACACCGGCGTATAGAAATAGTCTTCGGCAAGGTTGGGATAAGTGCCGTTGAGAATGGTGGCCATTGCTTTGGTACCTGAATGGGCCGTATCGATGATGCTTGCAGCAGGAACACCCCATTGCCAGATGGTGCCCGGATGAGTAATACATGGGTTGGCAGTTTCAAAATCATCCGACCAGGGTGGCGAAGTGAACACATATGCCTGCTGTGTAAGGCATAGCGAATCGTTGGCCGGATTTGAATCGCAGACCAGGGTTGTGAAAGCACAAAGGGTATTGAATCCGGGGGGGAACCATATCCCGCAGACAGGAATACTGTCAACTTTTCCCGGTGGAATTGCAACTGGCACCATAACACTTGAGGGAATGCCATAGTTCACCATACAGCTCACCTGAAGAGCTCCTGCCGGTATGGTATCTGTGCCGAAGTTCTGATAAATCACATTCACACATGTCTGTTGATTGGCAGGATATACAGCCCAGAGTCCCATAAAACCCAATGGTCCTGCATCACAGGCATAGATCTGGGCAGACAGAGTTTCAACGGAGGCGTTTGCCAGCATCAGGGAAATCCCCGTAATAACCAATAATCGTAGTGCTTTTCTCATCGCATGTAGGAGTTGGTAACGGTAAATACATCAACAATAGGAAAATACCTGTTCAAAGATACATCAAAATGAAATAAATTCAATATGAAAATTTTTGATGATGGATATACATTCATTTCGTAATTTTGCGAAATAAAGAAATACCTCGAAAGATGAAAGCAGATGTGAAAATACTGGGACCCGGTTGTGCCAAATGTAAAACCCTCGACAAGCTGGTAAGGGAAGTGGTGGACGAGAACAGTTTGGATGCAAGTGTAACCAAAGTCGAAGACATAGTGGAAATTATGCAGTACAACATCCTGGCTACCCCCGCCATGGTGGTAAACGGCAAAGTGGTTTACAAAGGGGGAATCCCTTCGAAGACTGATGTGTTGAAGTACATTCAGCAGGGAATCAACGGTTAAGACTCCTGCATCCGGTAATCTCCGATTTTTATGAATCACCCGTTTTTTAACCTTGCAGGTTTCGAAAGCCAGGGACTCTGGAACCTCACTCCACACGAAGCTCTGGAGGCATGCCACAATGGGGCTGTGCTGATTGACGTGCGCGAAAACTACCACTCCTTCGTGCATACCTTCGATGCAGAGCAACTCTATTACTGCCCGCTGAGTGAACTTCCGGAGCATTTTGGGAAAATCCCGGCAGATGTACCAGTAATCATGGCTGATGCAGCAGGTTTAAAAAGCCGGGAGGCTGTGAGAATGTTGCAGGAGAAAGGTTTTGTTAATGTAGCAAATCTTGCCGGGGGTATGCTCGAATGGTTGCGGGAAGGGATGCCGGTTTGTACCGATAAATCCCGAAGGCTTTCCGGATCGTGTATGTGTATGTTGAAATACAGGGAAATAGGCAAAAAGCTATGATAATATGGATATTAAGGATATAGTAAGATCAAAGTACAATCAGATCGCATTGCAAAGCAAAGGGCAGAACCAGTCATCCTGCTGTGGCGCCACGGGCTGTTGTGAAGAAACGGATTACACCATTTTCAGTGAGGATTATTCTGCCATGCAGGGCTATGCCGAAGAGGCCGACCTGGGATTGGGTTGCGGAATCCCGACACAGTTTGCTGGAATCACCCCCGGGAATACTGTACTGGACTTGGGCTCCGGTGCCGGCAACGACTGCTTTGTCGCTCGCGCCATGACCGGTGAGTCGGGAGAGGTGATAGGCCTCGATTTCGCCGGAGCCATGCTGGTAAAAGCCCGTAATAATGCCGAAAAACTGGGTTACCGGAATGTGCGCTTTGTGAAAGGGGACATCGAAGAGATGCCCATGCCGGATGATCTGGCCGATGTAGTGCTGAGCAATTGTGTGCTGAACCTGGTTCCCGATAAAACCAAAGCCTTTGGCGAAATTTTTCGTGTGATGAAACCAGGCGGACATTTCTGCATCTCCGATGTGGTGCTCTCAGGCCACCTCCCTGAATCGCTGCAGAAGAGCGCCGAGATGTATGCCGGCTGTGTTTCCGGTGCCATCCTCAAACAGGAGTATCTGGATATCATTGCCCATGCCGGGTTCGAAAACCTATTGCTGCTAAAAGAGAAACAGGTCGTAATCCCCGATGAAATTCTGGGGCAGTACCTCAATCCTGTTGAACTCGCCGGTTACCAAAATGGAGGTCAGGGAATTTTCAGCATCACCGTGAAAGGATTCAAGCCCATAGGGTAGCCGCAGGGGAGTCGAAATAACAGCGCTCTACTTAGCTTTATTCGCTTTGTTCTCCATCAATGCCACCACCGGTTTCAGCCCTTCGATGCTGTTTTCTTCGATGGCTTTTAAAACGGCTCCACCACCTGTAAAGATGTAGTACTTAGGGTTGTCGAGGGCCATAATGTAGAGCCCGGGCAGCAGCCTTTTAAGTTCCTGCATGGTGTCGCCACCGCCGTACAGCTTCACGCATTCACGGTTTTTGTCGATCAGTTCATCCAGCGCGATGGTACCTTCATTGAAGTGCGGGGTAAATCCCATTACGGCATTCACAAAGATGCTGTGGGCCGTCAGGAACACCTCTTTCACTTCGGGCACCTCGAATGAGGCTGCAGCCACATCGAGCACGTAATTGAGTTTTGTGCCGGGGGCAAGGGTTCTGATATCGTGCATCCGCCAGGTTCCTTCAGCTTTGGCTCCCAGCACATCCGATTCGATGATGTAGGGAAGTTCCACCACTTTTCCCGGATGGGTTTTCAGGTAATCGACAAATTTGGCGGCCATGGCTATGTCGGCCTCCTCCACGCCGGCAATCGAGATGCCATATTTGGCACAGAGATAGGCGTTGTAGATCACCCCTCCCAGCACCAGTTTGTCGGCTTTGTCGACCAGGGCGTAAAGCGAGTCCACTTTGGTGTCGAACTTCGAGCCGGCCACCACAGCCACAAACGGACTTTGCGGGTTCCAGATGCGATCGAGGTTTTCAAGCTCCTTCTGCATCAGAAAGCCTGCATAGGAAGGGAGGTAATGGGTGATCTGGTAGGTTGAAGCATGGGGTTGCCACGATCCAAAGGCATCGTTTACAAACACATCTGCCAGTCCTGCAAGCTGGTACGCAAAACGGTCAGCCTCTTCCCCCTTGCTCTCTTCTCCTGTAAACCAACGGGTGTTGGGGAGGTAGATGGCATCGTACACATTGTTCTTCAGATCGCGTATGTAGTGGTTTACAGAGGTTTCGACACCAGCATATCCCTCTCCGTTTACGGCCCTGAATTCCGGAACAGCAATGCGGATGTGCAGCTTGTTCTGCAGATACTCCACAATGGGCATTACAGAACTGTCGTCGTTGATCAGGATCTGTCCGCTTTTCTTGTCTTTTGGCCTTCCCACGTGCGACATCAGAATCAGCTTGCCGCCCCGGGCAACAATATGATATAGGGTGCCAATCGTAGCGTCAATTCTGTATGGGTCGTGTATTTCCCCTTTCTTCACCACATTATGGTCAACCCGCACCAAAACTACTTTATCCTTCAGATCGGCCTCCTGAATCAACGGAAGCCTGTTGCTTAAATCTCTCATTCTATTGTAAATTATAAATGTAATATATTTTCAATTCTCTTCCTCACACTTTCTTCCTGTCCCTTAGCACTCTCCCCTGTGGCCGGGGCGCCGGCCTCGGGCGCCGAAACACACGCCTCGCCGTGCGCGATACCGCCTGACAGACGGATGGCCAATCCTTCACGCCGCCGGCCAGGCCAGGTGGAAACGGTGCGC
>CAZJZF010000005.1:8644-22069 GCA_964550385.1 uncultured Lentimicrobiaceae bacterium
CTCATCCCCCAACCCCTTCTCCTCAAGGAGAAGGGGAGTTAAATCCCTCATAACTCATAACTCATAACTCATAACTCATAACTCATAACTCCTAACTAAACAGGTTTCCCCAGCATCCTGAACATATTGGTTTTATACGCTTCAACCCCCGGCTGGTCGAAAGGATTTACACCCAGCATATAGGCACTGAGTCCGCAGGCGAACTCGAACATATACAGCAACTGGCCGAAGGTATGTGCCGAGAGTTCCGGAAGGATAATCCGCATATTGGGCACGCCACCGTCGATGTGAGCCTGCCGTGTTGCCTCTTCGGCTACCAGATTTACATCGCCCAGGTTTCTGCCAGCCAGATAATTCAGGCCATCCAGATCGTCTGCATCAGAAGGTATTGCTATCTCTGTGCTGGTTTTTTCGATTGAAATTACCGTTTCAAAAAGAATTCTGAGGCCGTCCTGGATGTACTGCCCCATAGAGTGCAGGTCGGTGGTGTTGGTTACCGATGCAGGAAAAATCCCCTTTCCCCCTTTCCCTTCACTTTCGCCGAAGAGCTGTTTCCACCATTCGGCCAGATACACCAGACCGGGTTCGTAGGTAACCATGACTTCCACCGGTTTTCCGGAGCGGTACATGGCGGTGCGGGCCAGGGTATATTTGGAGGCAGGGTTGTTTTCAGGGTCTGCCAGAATCGTTTTTCGCATGAATGCAGCCCCTTCCAGCAGTTCTTCCACCGGTATGCCGGCAACTGCCAGGGGTAGTAATCCTACCGGGGTTAGCACAGAATATCTTCCGCCAATATCATCGGGCACTACAAAGGTTTTGTACCCCTCCCGGGTAGCCATGGTCCGCAATGCTCCTTTGGATGCATCGGTGATGGCAACAATTCTTTTTGCACCGTTTTCAGCACCATATTTGGCATACAGATGCTGTTTCAGCAGCCTGAAGGCTACTGCAGGCTCGGTGGTTGTGCCTGATTTACTGATAACGATCACTGAATAGTCTTCATGATCAAGTACTTCCAGCAGTTCGGCATGATAGGTAGGGCTTAGGTGATGCCCGGCAAATAGGATGTAAGGAAACCCATCGGCCAAAAAGTGATGAAAGTGGCTGCCCAAAGCTTCAAGCACTGCCTTCGCACCCAGATACGAACCTCCGATTCCTACTACCACCACCATTTCGCTTTGCTCTTTAAGGGTTTGGGCAGTGTGCAAAAGGTCTTGCAACAAAGCGGAGGGGAAGGTCTCAGGAAGTGCCAGCCAGCCCGTAAATTCGCTACCCGCTCCTTTGCTGCCGGTAAGGGTATGAAATGCCGATAGCAGTTCCGTTTGCAGCCCATTAAAGGCCTCTTTATGAGCTATGTTGAGAACCTGAAGTGTATCGATGCTGATCCTGTGCATATTTTTCAGTTTTAGGCAAAAGTACAAACTCTATTCGGCTCCTAAAATTCTCCTGCATCCAACTTTTTTAATTTCTTTGTTAAAAAACGTCACATGCTTTGGAAACTAACCGAAAAGTTATACTTTTGTTAGTTGTAAGAACCAAATTTTATCACAAATCTGCCCGGATGAAACCTCAGGATTCTAAGATTATGTCTTCTAACTCACTCATTTATAAACCAAAACCAAACGCTATGAGACGTTTATTTACCCTTTTGCTGCTAGTTTGCTGCAGCTATGGGCTATTTGCCCAGATTACCGTTACCATCGGTACCGGTACAGTTAACAACACCAACACATCTTATCCGGCACCATACGGAAACTACTATTATGGTGCGCGACATCAGATGCTGATACCGGCTTCTGAAATTCTGGCTGCAGGCGGATATACCGGCAACATTACAGCCTTGCAGTTTGATGTGGTTACACCAAACGGTGTTCCTTTAAATACATTTGAAATCAAACTGGGAAGTACCACCGCCACAGCACTGGGGACCTGGCAAACCATGCCCACCACCTCGGTTTTTTATGCAGCTACCTACACAGATGTAACCGGATGGAATACCCATACCTTTACAACCCCCTATTTCTGGGATGGCACTAGCAGTCTCATTATCGAGACCTGTTTCAATAACACTGCCTATGTGTACAATGCAATAATGAATCAATCTTCCACCTCTTATGTGTCAACGATGTGGATAAATCAGGATGCAGGGTTCTCCTGTACCATGACAGGTTCCAGCACTGCATTGCAAAGACCCAATGTCAAACTATCCTTTGGACCGTCGATGGTGCTGAATGCAGGAATGTCCATGATTAACAGCCCCACTCCTCCCGCAGCCCCGGGTTCACATCCCGTTACTGCAACTTTAATGAACTATGGATCGGCTACCCTTACCTCTGCCACCATTGGATGGTCAGTCGATGGCGTTGTCCAGAGCCCGTTGGCCTGGACAGGCAGCCTTACACAGGGGCAATCTACCGCAACTCCGGTTTCACTTGGATCCTATACCTTCCCTGCCGGTGTACATACCCTCAAAGTATGGTCAGCTGCCCCCAACCTTGGAACTGATGAGTTTCCTGCCAATGATACTGCTACCCTTACTACCAATTTTGCATCCTCTCTGTCAGGCACTTATACCATCGGCGGAACAGGGGCTGATTATCCTACCATTGCAGCTGCCCATTCCGATCTTACAACTTTAGGTATCAGCGGACCTGTGATTTTCAACATCAATTCCGGTACCTATACCGAACAGCTTACATTCCCTCAAATTCTTGGAGCTAGTGATATAAACACCATCACATTCAAATCCACCACAGGAAATGCAGATGATGTGATCTGGCAGTTTACGGGTACCTCAGCCGCCAACTTCACCTTCAAGCTGAACGGTGGGGATTATTACAGGTTCAAATACCTTACCATCAAGAATCTGGATCCTACCTATGGCCGTGTAATTGACCTTACCGGGGGCGCCCATTACAACATTTTTGAAAGCAATAAAATTTATACCGCCGGAGCATCCTCTTCAACCACCAGTTGTGTTTATGATGGAAATACATTGAATAATTACAACCAGTACCTTTACAACTACATGTCGGGGGGTTACTACACCATGTATCTTTATGGCGTTAGTTCCTCCTCATGGGAAAAGGGAACTGTGGTAAAAGGCAATGAACTTTTAGGTTCATACTATTATCCTCTCTACATGTACTATTGCGATTCTGTGGAAGTAATTGGCAACTATGTGCACAGCGGAGTTGCTCCATATTCGTATGGTATTTCTGTGTACTACGTGAATAATTATTACAGAATTGTGGGCAACAGGGTAAATATTGTGGGTACTTCGTCCACTGCCTGTTACGGTATCCGTGATTACTATGGTAATTATGCTTCTTACAATGCCAACCCAACCGGTTTTGGTCTGGTTGCAAACAACATGATCAGCATCGTGGGAGGAACCGGCACCAACTATGGCCTCTATTCCTACTATGGCAATGGGACCGAAACTTCCTTTAACACAGTTCTGGTTACCAATGGTTCTGCCACCGCTGCACGCGCACTGTATCAAGCCAATACCTCCAGCAATACCTTGGGGCAATCGTATTATAACAATATATTTGTCAATACCGGAGGCGGTTATGCTGCCTATTTTAACACCGTTGCCCAGGTATCAGCTTCTGACTACAACTGCTACAAATCAAACAGCGGCACCTACTTTGTCTATTGGGGCTCAAACCGCACTGATCTGACTGCCCTGCAAACCGCCAGCAGCAAGGATATGATGTCCATCAGTGTAATGCCGGCCTTTGTTTCCAATTCCGATTTGCATAACAGTGCTTTGGCTACCTACCAGTTGGGAACCCCCAGACCATTGGTGCTGGATGACATCGACGGCCAGACCAGAAACGCCACAACCCCATGTATCGGGGCCGATGAGTATGTTCTGTACAACAACGACGCTGGAGTACTGGCAATGGTAGAACCTTTAACCACCTGTTTCGGCTCAGCAACGGTAAAGGTATCTGTTAAAAACTATGGAATTGTTAACCTCCAGGGTGTAACCGTTAACTGGAGCGTAAACAACGTCAACCAGACCCCGTTAACCCATTCTTCGCTGATGGCTCCCAGTCAGACTGATACCGTTACCCTGGGTTCCTTTACCTTTGCCAACAGTACCGTATATAATTTCAAGTTCTGGACCAGCAACCCCAACAGTGTGGCCGACCAGAATCCTGCCAATGATACAATTGAGAAGAATGGTTTCCAAACATCCTTAAGTGGAACCTACACCATCGGTTCAGGTACCGGTTTTGATTACACTACCGTTGCAGCCGCTGTACAGGATTTGGTGAACTTCGGCGTTTGTGGCCCGGTGGTGTTCAATATCGCTGCCGGCACCTATACCGAAAACCTCCATTTCAATAATGTCTTGGGTACCTCTTCCGTCAATACGGTAACCTTCAAATCGGCAACCAACAGCGCAGCCGCAGTTACCATTCAGTATGCTGCCACCGGAACCGCCGACAATTATGTGGTTCGGCTGAACAATATGTCATGGTTGGAATTCCAGCACGTAACCCTCAAGGCCATGGGCGCTTCCTATGGTTACGTGATAGAATTCCTGGGTGCTAATTCGAACAACAACGAGTTCTCGAATTGTGTAATCCAAACAACCCTCTCCACAAGCTCCAGTTTCTCGGGGGTTTACTGTTCCGGTTTAAACCTTACCAACAATGTTTTCCAGGACAATGAATTTATTGGAGGGTATTACAGTATCTATTACTACGGTTCATCTTCCTCTTCCAGAGGAAATGGCATCGATATCATTGGCAACAGCTTCAACGATTTCTACTATTATGGTGTTAATGTGTCATACATCGACAATGCTAAAATCAACAACAACTATCTCCAGAATGCTTCAAACTCAACTTCAGTATACGGATTGCGTGTGTATTACTGTAATACTACTGAAGTGATGGGCAATGAGGTGAATCTAGCCGGTAACGCAACCCATTATGGATTATACCATTATTACAACCAGGGAACCAGTGCCACACCCAATAAAATTGTAAATAATGTCTTTAACCTGAAAGGCACTGGCACAAGTACCTGGTATGGTATTTATATGTATTATACTGATACTACAGATGTTTACCACAATACCGTAAACTGTCTTGCTGGACCGGTTTCATCGTATGCCTTCTACCAGTCGGGTGGTACCAGCCAGAATATCAAGAATAACATTTTTGCGCATTACAATGGTGGATATGCTTATTACATCGCAACTGCTGCCGGTGTGCTGAGCAGCGATTACAACAACTATTTCTCAACTGCTTCGCCTCTGGCCTACTGGGGAGCTGCCCGTGCTGACCTGACTGCACTGCAAACCGCCAACCTGATGGATATGGCATCCATGCAGGCAAATCCGGTTTTCTCCAATGTGCTGGCCAATAACCTAACCCCGCTGAGCGGAACCATTGACAATATGGGAACTCCATTGGGTGTGCTTACCGATGTTAAGGGCATAACCCGCTCTACCACAACCCCGGACCTTGGCGCTATTGAATTTACCGGAATTGCAGCCGATATTGCCATCGCCACCGGTGGTTACCTTGCTCCCGGGCAGTGCCTTAGCACCACTGACAGCCTCTATCTGAAAATTACCAACACCATCGGTAGCACCATCAACTTTGCCACTTCCACCACAACCCTGTACTGGAATGTCACCGGTCCGGTTAATTCCAGCGGCACCCTGGTCATCAACAGTGGCACACTGGATCCTGGCCTTACCATGACCATTGGTGGTGTTGGCGCTAATCTGTCAGTACCGGGTACCTATAGCCTCAGTGCGTATGTAGGTGCCAATTCCGTGAACCTGTTCCAGGGTAACGATACCCTGAACAATATGTCCAGCAAGGTGATCTACGATCCCTTCTATGTACAGCCTGCTGTAACTTATGTGGGTAGTACAACAGCTACTGTAGATATTACTGCAAAATCCACATTCTTCCCGGGTGGTGCCTTCTTCTTTTCTGAGCTCTGTAATTTTAAAACCAGTACCGGACAACCTACAGCAGGGTGGCCAACCTACCTCCTTGCAGACGACTATGTTGAGATTACCGGTGTTCCCAATTCTGATCTGGGTGGATATGTATTGGAGATGTGGAATGCCACCTCAATGGTTTGGGCTCATACCTTCCCGGCTGGAACCTTTATGGGGCCGAATGGAACTGCCATCATTGCCATCGGGCAACCCGGGTCAAGTGTCCCTGTCCCAGCAAGCTTCTATTATCACGCCAATGTCTCTTCTACATTCGGTTCTTCAGATGTTGCAGGCCGTTTGCTGAAAGATGGATCAGGTAACATCGTGGATGCTGTGGGTTACGGAAACTTTACTTTCCCGGCAGCTTCCAATGTAACTTCATCTGATTGGTCAGCCCCTGTTACCTCCAGCGGAAGCTCAACCTCAGGTTTCAGGCTGATAGGTGCTGATAACAATACAGGTAGTAACTGGGTTCTCACCTCATCCACCTACCCACAGGACCCGAATACAGTAAACAGTGGCGTTACAGTACCTACACCGTCAACCCTTGCCGGCTTCACATGGAGCCACAACAGCGCGGTGTTTGCCACCAACGTGATCGACACCACGGTTGGCCCCTGGACCAACCCCGGTACCTATAATTACATTGCCAGCTACGTTACTCCCTGCGGTACCCTTACCGATACCGTGCAGGTAAATGTGTTGCTTGCCACCGTTACCGGTACCACACAGATTTGTGAAGGCGACTCTGCCATGATCAGCATCAGCTTCTCGGGTACTGGCCCCTGGACTATGATCGGCAGCGATGGCTCCGGAAATGATACGTTTAATGTACCCACTTCACCATGGGTAATGTATGTAAATCCCACTACCACAACTACTTATACCGTGGTTAAGTTTGCCGATGCTGCAAACGTTTTCGTAAGCTGTGGCGAATCTATTACAGTGAATGTTACCCCCGCCCCTGTAGTTGCCCTAGGCACCTTCGCTCCGCTATGCTCCAGCGCAGCTCCCCTAACTCTGGCCGGTGGCACACCTGCCGGCGGAACCTACAGCGGACCCGGCGTAACAGCAGGACAGTTTGACCCCTCTGTGGCAGGTGCTGGTATGCATACCCTTACTTATTCCTATCAGGATCCCACCTCTCTGTGTTATGGCCATGCCACCCAACAGATAGAAGTGCTGGCAGGTCCGGCCATTGCCGTAACCCCCAACCTCGACATCTGCCCGGGTACGCCAACTACCCTGGAGGTAATTCTTCCCGGTTCAGCTACCGGTGTTTTCTTCTCAGAATACATCGAAGGCTCAAGCAACAACAAAGCCATCGAAATCTTCAATGGCACCCCCGATACCGTTAACCTGGCCAACTATAGAATCGGTCAGTCAACCAATGGTGGCGGTTGGGCTTTCTGGCATACTTTCCCCACGGGTGCCGTATTGGCTCCGCATGCAACATGGGTCATGGTGGCCAATCAGGTAAGTGCAACCTATTATGACACAGCCAATGCCGACGAAGTACTTGCATTCCCAAGCGTTGTACATCACAACGGCGACGATGCACGTTCGGTTGAAGTTACCACCGACGGCGGTCTTACCTGGACCATCATCGACATCATCGGTGACCCCAACAACGACCCGGGTACTGCATGGCCAGTTGCCGGCGTGAACAATGCCACTGCCGACAAAACCCTGATCCGTAAACCTGATGTTACCGCTGGAGATACCTCCTGGACCAATGTTGCCGGAGTCGATTCCCTCACTTCGCAATATGTTGTCCATCCCCAGAACTACTTCGCTAACCTCGGAAGCCATACCTACAACGCTCCGCCGGTGGTGAATGTAGCCTATTTCTGGAGCACCGGCGCTACAACCCAGACGATTACAGTCTCTCCAACCGTTGCAACAACCTATACGGTTACGGTAATGGATGTGGTTACCAACTGTTCTTCTGTGGGTACCATCGTTGTGGGTATGAAACCGGCTGCAACAGTGAACCTGGGAGCTGACTTCAATGTTTGCAGCGATAAAACTGCCGTGATTGATGCCGGTACCGGATTTGCCTCCTATATGTGGTCAACCGGTGCTACCACCCAAACCATCGTGGTGGATGGCGCTGTCATCGGTCAGGGCAATACTGCTACCTACACGGTAACCGTTACCAATGCTGCCGGCTGCGAAGGTATTGATGCAGTGGCTGTAACCTCTATTGACTGTTCAGATATCGATGATCCGAACAATGCCAACTACCTCACCTTCTGGCCTAACCCCACCGATGGTCACTTCTTCCTAAAGATCAACGGACTGAAGGGTGATGCCATGCTTACCATTCTCAATGCCGCCGGACAGGCTGTTGCAAAAGAAAACCTTACCCTCTCGGGCGAGATGGTGAAGGAATTCCACCTGAACAACCTGGCTCCGGGCATCTATATGGTACGCCTGCAAACCAATTCGGATGTGGTTACCAAACAGATTATTGTAAAGTAATCCCTTAAAAGATTACCATGGAAGAGCGCTCCATCCGGGGCGCTCTTTTTTTTGCGGTAATATTAAAACAGTTGTTGCAGTACCTTTTCCCGGTAACTGAAAATCTTCATAAGCTGTTTCCTGATGAAAAGGTGATGAGCCAGGTGCCCGATAATGCCAAAGGGAACCCTGTAGGTTACGATGTCGGTGCATAGGGTTCCCCCCTCAACAGTTTCAAAATGGTGCTCATGATGCCACATCGCATAGGGCCCTTTGCGCTGCTCGTCTACAAAGTACCGCCCCTCTTCCACAGCGGTGATTTCCGTGAGCCACGAGGTACGAAACCAGGGCATGGGCGAAACCCGGTATGAGATCATGAGACCCTGATACGATTTGTGCGGCATTGGTGTCAGTATCCTGAACCGCATGGATGCCGGGGTGATCTTTTCAAGGTTTCGGGGATCGGAAAAGAAAGGCCATAAGACTTCTACCGGCCGATCAATTAAAGTTAACGATCTCAGCTGCCAAACGGCACCGAATCGGTTTATGGCCATTTGTGAGGTTTTATTCATGTCGTGTTTATCTTTAATTTGTAGGGTTACGAAATCAAAAATATTTATAAAGTATTGAAAGACGAACAGTTTGAAGCTGCAGATTGTTTCAAGCTGAACAAGTTCTCAAACACAGGTTGAGTCTGCTCCGAAATAGCCAGAAAGAGGGTATTGCCGCAAAGGCGTGCGATCCTTATCTCTTTGCGCCTTAGCATGAAATTTCTTTTTGTAAAATGGAAGAAATGTACTTACTTTGTAATTACAAATGAAAAATACAATGGAAGTATCAGTGATCAAAATCGGAAACTCAAAGGGCATCCGGCTTAGCAAGTCTGTGCTTGAAAAGTATCAGATCAGGGATTCTGTAGAAATGGTGCTGGAAGAGGGTTTCATCTTGTTGAAACCAGTTGCTGCACCCAGAAAATGTTGGGACGAAGCATTCAGGGAAATGCATGAAAGGGGTGATGATGCCCTGATAATACCCGATGTCTTTGAAGATGAAAATTTCGATATCTGATGATCTTCCAGTACCAGATCGTGTTGGTGAACCTGGATCCAACCATAGGCAGCGAAATCAGGAAAACACGGCCTTGTGTGGTAGTTTCCCCGGATGAAATGAACACATGGCTTCAAACGGTTGTCATTGTTCCCGTTACGAGCGTTTCAAGAGCATATCCGACCCGGTTGGAGATCAAATATCACCATACCGGGGGGTGGTTGGCTGTGGATCAGATCAGAACCATTGACCGACAGCGGATTATCAAAGCATTGGGAGAGTTGGATAGCAGGGATATCATCAAACTGAAATCCATTATCCGGGAGGCATATGTGGATTAGCGTTACGAATACCGAAGCCCTTTCAGAATCTGCAGGGCGTGTTTCCGGGCTTCCGAATGGTCGACCATGGGCAAAGGATACGATGCTGTGCCGAATTCCGGGACCCATTTACGAATGTACAGCAGTTGCGGATCGAATTTTCGCTGCTGTTCTGCAGGATTAAATATTCGGAAGAAAGGGGCGGCATCACAGCCTGTGCCGGCTGCCCATTGCCAGTTGCCGTTGTTGGAGGCCAGTTCATAATCCAAAAGATGTTTCGCAAAAAATGCCTCTCCGATACGCCAGTCCACCAGCAGGTCTTTCACCAGAAACGATGCGGTTACCATCCGAACCCGGTTGTGCATATTGCCGGTAGCTGCAAGCTGCCGCATTCCGGCGTCCACCAGCGGAAATCCGGTTTTGCCACTCATCCACCGTTCCAGCTTTTTCGGGTTGTTCTCCCATGGAAACAGGTCGAATCCCCGTTTAAAACTGCGTTCAGCCACCTCCGGGAAATGCCACAGGATGTGGGAAAAGAATTCGCGCCAGATCAGCTCGTTAAGAAAGGTCTCACTGTATTCCAGGGCTGCCCTAACAGCCTCCCTAACCGAAATGGTTCCAAACCGCAGATGTGGCCCAATTCCGGAAGTGCCTTCCAGCGCCGGAAGATCACGGGTGTGAAGGTAATTGCGCAATATTCCCTCTGATAGGTCGTAGTCAGGAACAGAAATGCCGGAAGGGGTGAATCCGATCTTTGGCAGTGATGGAAATTCCGTTTGATGCGGATACCAGTTTCCGGATATTATGGCTGAGGGAATTTGATCTGCCATCTCCCTGCTGAACCGCAATTTCCACCGTTTCATAAAAGGGGTGTACACCGTATAGGGTTTTCCGTCGTCTTTCAGCACCGCTCCGGGTCTGAAAATCAGGTGGTCGCTGATAAGTCTGAACCTGATTCCGTACGCAGCCAGAAGGTTTTTCGTCTCATCATCCCGTCTGATGCCATAAGGTTCAAAATCTTCACCGGCAAAAACCGTTTCAATATTGTACTCCTTCGTCAACCGGGAGAAAACTTCTGCCGCTGTGCCTGTTGCCACCACCAATCCCGACCCCTGATCTTTAAGTTGTTGATGCAATCCTACGAGGGTTCGGTAAATAAATGACACCCGTGCGTCATCTCGCTCCAAAGGATCCAGAATCAGGGAATCGAAAATGAAGAGGGGCAGCACTCTGCGACCGGCGGAAAGGGCTTCGTAAAGAGCCCGGTTGTCGGTGAACCGCAGGTCGCGGCGAAACCAAAAAATGTTGACAGGTTCCAATGGTATTGGTTTTTAATGTTGAGAAAAGAATCAAATACTTTTCAGCAAAAACAGCAAACTGGCGAGTCACTTGGCATTTTGGAAGGCAAAATCATCAAAATCATATATGATCTGCGTCATCAAATATTTTGCTTTTCAAAATTAAGCATTCCCCGATCTGCAAATACACTATTTTTACACCTCCATGAAGAACCGGCTGTGTTTATATTTATTTCTTGCGCTTCTGCCAGGGCCGGGTTTTTCCCATGCCCGCGAAATCCCGTTTATCAAACTAAGCACCGATCAATCCTGGGATTCCCTTCAGAAAGTGTCGCTGGCCATTCAAAAACCTCTGTTGATTCTCTTCTATTCCGATTCCTGTTTGCATTGCACCCATTTTGAAGAACAGGTATTAACCAACCCCCTGGTGGAAAGGTATATTTCAACCTTTATGATTCCGGTGAAGGTGAATGGGGAGCGTAACCCCGGAAGTGCCCTCACCCGGTTGTATCAGGTGAAGGGTTTTCCAACGTTGCTATTCTGTAATGGTCATGGTGAACTTTTGCAAAGGATAACCGGATATACAGATCCTGCCATCGTGATAACCTCAGCCCGTGCTGCCAACGAATCCTATTTTGCCGATCAATACACCCAACAGCTTGAGGTTGCCATCCAAAAGTCAAGCGACAGTCTGGTAAACCAATTAATTCCTCTTGTACAGATACATTTCCCACCGGAGGAAGTTAAGGCCTCGGTGCTAGGAACCTGGAAGATTTTTTACGGCGAAACCGGGAATGTTCCAGGTTACGAACGCACAGTGCTGGAGGGGATGACCGGAGAAGCCGACAGTGCCGAGTACCTCTATGAACAGGCATACGATATCGTGGTGGATTATTCTGGTCAGAAAGGATTTCCGGCGTTGGCCGGCCGGCTTATGGACCGGCACCTCCTGCTAGTGGGCGAAAACTATGATGCCTGTTACCTGTATGCCTATATCTGTACCCTTATTCCCGATGTACCCAAAGCACGCCAAATGGCCAACCGAAGCCTGATTCTGGCGGTTACCCCCAAGGAGAAGGAGCTGGCGGAGAAGCTATTGCAGTGGATTGGGGAGATGGAGCAGAAAGGGAAATGAAGGGTTTTAGCGTTCGAACGTTCAATTGTTCAAGCGTTCAGATGTTCAATGTTCAAGGTATCGGGAAAATCGCTGCCATCAAAAACCTTATTTTCTCCTTTAACCTCAGTACCACAATGATCCATACGACCAAATCAACCTAATAACCTTATGATTTAATGAACCTTATCGATTGAATTGCTCAATAACATCCCATCAGGTTTTCTAAACGAATAAGGTTATCAGGTTTTGTAATTGCGAATATCAACCCTATTGAGCTTAAGAAGGAGAATTAGGTTTTTATTGGCAGCAAGATGCTGCCTGCCTGGATAAGAGGCCTATATGTTATCGGATGATTAGGTTGACTAAGAAGGCTTCCTCCATTCTACTTCAGCCCCTTACGCTTCATCACTGGTTCCAGCGAAGGATCCTTGCCGCGGAAGTTACGGTACATCACAGGGGCGTCCACAGTGCCCCCTTTGGAGAGGATGTTTTCTCTGAAGGATTGTGCTGTAGCTTTATCGAAAATCCCTTTCTCCTTAAAGGCTTCAAAAGCATCGGCATCCAGGATTTCAGACCAAAGGTAGCTGTAATACCCGGCAGAGTAGCCGCCCGAGAAGATGTGATTGAAGTAGGTGCTGCGATACCGGAATCCAATCTCTGGCATAAGCCTGATTTTCTTTGCCACCCCTGTTTCGAAATCGGCAGCAGAAAGAGTAAGTGGGATTTTCAGGCTGTGGAAAGCCATATCAAGCATCGAGGCAGCCATGTATTCCACAGCGGCAAATCCCTGGTTGAAGAGCTGGCTGTTCTGCATTTTAGCGATTAAGGCATCGGGTATCACTTCGCCGGTCTGGTAGTGTTTGGCAAACGATTTCATCACGTCCGGTTCGGTAGCCCAGTTTTCCATGATCTGTGAAGGGAGCTCCACAAAGTCGCGGGGGGTACCGGCCGTTCCGGCATACTTTGCGCTGTTGAAAAGTACATGCAGGCCGTGGCCAAATTCGTGGAAGAAGGTTTCCACTTCATCCAGACTCAGAAGAGAGGGCTTGCCTCCTGTTGGTTTGCTGAAATTGCAAACCAGAGAAACCAGAGGGGTCACTTTTTTGCCGTTTCTGATCCGCTGGCTGCGAAATGCGGTACACCAGGCTCCGCCCCGTTTGCTTTCGCGCGGAAAGTTGTCGAGATACAACAGCCCCACAT
>CAZJZF010000006.1:0-21851 GCA_964550385.1 uncultured Lentimicrobiaceae bacterium
CAACATCCCATGCTCCGTTAGAAGCCGCCAACTGACCTACTTTGAATACAGTTTCCCCTTCATCCCGAATGCGGTTCTCCAAAGCCCTGGCCTGGATCAATGCGAGCTCAAAATCTTTCTGCTGGATGGAGTACCAGAGCAATAATTCACTGTAAACCAGTACTTCCGGAAATTTCTGACTTCGCTCTATGATTTTTCCCCGCACAATCTGAAGGAAATCATCCTCTCCGATGTTGTTGATCAGCTGCTGCAGGGTATTCTGGATCATTTCCAGCTTTGTGTCATCGGCAGCCACCAGATCGAGGTATTCATCCATCATTGCCTGAAAATTGCGAAGCGACTGGTACACCCCTGCCAGTTCCAGATTGAATTTGTAGGGTTCCGGAATTACCTTACGCCCTTTCTGATACACCCGAACTGCATATTCAGGTAAACGCCTGACAAGAAAGGCATTTGCCAGATCCACTACCCCCATTCGGGTGGGAGGCATGGCTTCGACAGCCCTTTCGAATTCTTTTTCGGCCTTTTTAAAATCTCCCTGGCTTTGATACACATACCCCAGTTCAACCACGAAATTTCTTCTGAGGATATTGGTCTCCTTCAAACCTTTCACAAATTTCTCCGCTTCCCTGTAATTCTTCGATTCAATCAGTGCAGCCAGATAATAGGTGTAATAGAATGTGTTGGGGGTTTTCTCAAACAATTCGCGATAAAGCTCAGCAGCTTTCTCGAACTCTCCGGAATTATAATACTGCAGAGCGAGCTGCTCGTTGCTGGTCTGACTTTGTAATGACACCGGAATCCAGCACAATACAATAATAATCGCTATGGAAACTCTCTTTTTCATTTTGTCTTTTTCACCGTTACTCTGGTGTGTTTCCGAAAAGCATTTTTATAGTGATCGATGGCAGCAGGAGCAAAATGATGAAGGCTGTCGAGTGTTGCAGCGGATGATATGAGGTCATCCAGGTACAATTGCACCTCCTGCTGTAAAGCATACACCTCAAGTCCTTCACGGGATGTATAAATGGGCACGGAATCAGAAGGTATCTGTCCGTTTGCCACAGACTGATGAAAGGTAGATAGCTGATGCCGGTTAATTTTGTAAACATCCATCATATGCCTGTATCTTCTCATCAGTTTTTTAACCTGCCGGTCCTTGGCTTCATAGAGGGAAATATATTGCCACATCGAATCTGTTCTAACCTCATTTTTAACAGCCAGGCTGTCCACCATCGGGCTGATAATTTTCCAATGGTTTGCGAAAGTTTCCCTTGAGCGGAGTATGGCAGAAGAATCCACTTCTGCCAAAGCAACACCTATGCTATCGTTAATAGCGATCAGGCTATCAATATTCTTCAGGTCTTCGGGAGAGCCTTTCCGGTGGCAGGAAAAAGTCAATATCAGGAAAATGGAACTTACCAGAGTAATGAGCAGAATCCGCATTCTGTTATTTTATTTGGAGGGTGAATTGATATACAAAGAATATCAACGTTTAACTGTTGAGATTGTTACGCAGGCTTGACAAAGATACATCAAAGGGGTTAACCGATCAATGAAAACCCAGTATAAGGCACAAGGGCATCAGGAATCATTATTCCCTGGGTAGTTTGATTGTTTTCGAGCAGGGCGGCCACAATTCTGGGCAGGGCAAGGGCACTTCCATTAAGGGTGTGAGCCATCCGTGATTTTCCCTGTGAATCTTTGAATCTGAGCTTCATACGATTTGCCTGGAAAGCCTCGAAGTTGGAAACGGAGCTCACTTCGAGCCACCGCTGCTGTGCAGCCGACCAAACCTCAAAGTCGTAGGTCATAGCTGAGGCGAAGCTCATATCGCCACCACACAGCCTTACGATCCTGAAAGGGAGATTCAATGCTTTCAGCAAACCTGTAACATGTTCGCGCATGGCTTCGAGGTTGTTGTAAGATGAATCGGGATGAGCAACCTGAACGATTTCCACCTTATCGAACTGGTGTAAACGATTCAAACCTCTGACATCTTTTCCGTAAGAACCGGCTTCACGCCTGAAACAGGAGGAGTAGGCACAGATTTGTATCGGCAATTCATCCTCTCTGAGAATGGTGTCCCGAAAAATATTGGTCAGGGGAACTTCAGCCGTAGGAATCAGGTAAAGATTGTCTTCGGTAACAAAATACATCTGCCCTTCTTTATCGGGGAGCTGACCGGTGCCATAAGCTGAATCTTCGTTAACCACCAGTGGAGTCTGGTATTCGGTATAGCCTGCTTCCACTGCTTTATCGAGGAAAAATGAGATCAGTGCCCTCTGGAGCCTGGCACCCTTACCTATATAAAAGGGGAATCCTGCTCCAGTAACTTTCGATCCCAGTTCAAAATCGATGAGGTTGAAGCGGGATGCCAGTTCCCAGTGCGGAACAGCGGTTGGAGGTAATTGGGGGATCTCTCCAAAGGTAAAAACCACTTCGTTGTCATCGGCATGTTTTCCGGCAGGCACCAACGGATGGGGGAGGTTGGGAAGCCTGACCAGCAAATCGTTGACCTGAAGCTCCATTGCCGCCAGCTTTTCGGCGAGCTCTTTTGCCAGCACTTTCAATTCCTGAGAGCGCTGTTTCTCCGCTTCGGCATTGGCTCCTTTGCCCTCTTTGTAAAGCAGAGCGACAGATTTTGCGATAAGATTGCCCTGTGCTAGTGTATCGTCAAGGCTTTTTTGGGTTTCCCGTTTCTGCCGGTCGAGCAGCAGCAGTTCATTTATGATATCTTCAGCCCTGAAGTTTTTAACCGAAAGGCGTTCCACAATATGTGCGGGATTTTCGCGGATGGTCTGTATCTGTAACATAGTACAACGTTTATGGATGCTGATGCAAAATGATGGTATAAAAAAACCCCGTTAAGGCCGGGGTCTTTGCTATGCTGATTATGCGAATCAGTTAACTTCCTGGTCGAAAGGGCTTACCGATACAAAAGACCTGTTTCCCTCTTTCTTACGGAACTCCACCACGCCATTGGTAAGGGCGAAAAGGGTATGGTCCTTGCCCATACCAACGTTGTTGCCCGGATAATGTTTGGTGCCGCGCTGCCTGACAATAATATTGCCAGCCACAGCAGCCTGTCCGCCAAAAATCTTCACACCAAGGCGTTTGCTTTCCGATTCACGGCCGTTCTGTGAACTACCTGCACCTTTTTTGTGAGCCATAATAAATATCTGTTAAAGGTTATTATTCTGCATTTTCTGCTACAGGTGCCTCGGCTTCCGACTTGGGTTCTGCTTTGGCAGCACGTTTTGCTGCAGCTTTTTCACTGATGGAATCAATCCTGATCTGACTCAGATACTGACGATGCCCGTTGAGTTTCTGATAGCCTTTACGCCTTTTCTTTTTGAATACCAGTACTTTATCTCCCTTGAGATGGGTGAGAATGGTGGCAGACACAATGGCGCCTTCAATGGCAGGTTGCCCGATGCTTACGGTACCGTTGGTATCAATCATCAGCACCTTTTCGAAAGTAACTGTGCTTCCCTCTTCCCCTTCGAGACGGTGTACATATACATTCTGTCCCTCTTCGACTCTGTACTGTTTTCCTGCTAGATCAACAATTGCAAACATTTTTCTTCGTTTTATGCTACCCCGCAAAGGGTATTATCGCTATCTTATTTGTATTCTCCCCTACCGAAAAGGCGAAAACCGGTTCGGAAACGGGAGTGCAAAGATACACACTTTTTTAAAAACAAGAGCGGCAGGCTGAAAAAATTCCTAAGAGATAAATGTTTAGTTTTGCCAAAGAAAATCAGGATATGATCTTAAAGGCGGAGGATCTGACGAAACGGTATCGCAGCCGGGCTGTGGTGAAAGGGGTATCTCTTGAGCTGAAACGGGGTGAGATTGTAGGATTGCTGGGGCCAAACGGTGCAGGAAAGACCACGACCTTTTATATGATCGTTGGGATGATTAAAGCCAATACGGGCAGAATTTTCCTGAACGATGCCGACATTACCAGCATGCCGATGTACGAGCGGGCACGAAATGGTATCGGATATCTGGCTCAGGAGGCATCGGTATTCCGTAATATGAGTGTTGAAAACAACATCCGTGCGGTCTTGGAATTCACATCACTTACAACCAGAGAGCGGCAGCTCCGCCTTGATTCGCTTATCGACGAATTTGGACTGAACCAGGTAAGGCACAGTAAAGGAATCACCCTTTCGGGAGGGGAGCGTCGAAGAACTGAGATCGCCCGTGCGCTGGCAACGGATCCCAAGTTCATACTTCTTGATGAGCCCTTCGCTGGTGTGGATCCCATTGCTGTAGAAGATATTCAGGCCATTGTATCAGGGCTGAAGGAGAAAAATATCGGAATCCTCATTACCGACCACAATGTTCATGAAACCCTTACGATAACCGACAGGGCTTACCTGTTGTTTGAAGGCAGCATCCTGAAATCAGGAACTGCCGAGGAGCTGGCGCAGGATGAACAGGTACGCAAGGTGTACCTGGGTGCCAACTTTGAACTAAGGCGCTGACAAACAAAGTGATATTTATCGGCTTCTCCGCTTTTCGCGGGGAACCATCCCATAACCTATCCGCACAAGGAACATGGCAATGGCAGCGAAAGCGGCAATTCGACCCATATAGTCGCCATAGCGTGTATAAAAAGTGATAGTGTCGTTCGGTATGATGGTGCCGGTGATGGCAGCAGGCTTCCAATAAGGCGTAGGTTGCAGAATATCACCACGCTGATTGATAAAACAGGTAATTCCGGTGTTGGCTGACCGTGCGATATCCCTTCGGGTCTCGATGGCCCTGAGGGAGGCAAAGGCATTGTGCTGCCGATGTCCCGGAGTATTTCCCCACCAGCCATCGTTGGTGATGATGAACATCATTTGTGCACCATTTCTAACAAAGTCGCCAAAGAACTCCCCAAAAACCGATTCATAACAAATGGCAACTCCATACCTGGTACCAGAGGGGTTGTGCCTGAAAACAAACCTCTCATCATCCGTAGCCAGAGTGCCAAGGGTGCCGCCCATATCCAGTGCCAGATCACCTGCTATCGATGAGATGTATTTTTTAAAGGGCATCCGTTCCACTCCTGCCACAAGGCGCGACTTGTGGGTTAGCCCTGTTATTCCCGAGGTATCCATCGCAAATCCCAGATTATAAGCATCGTAGTATCCCGAAAGTTCTTCCACCGGCACGCCGAAATTGGCCTCATAAGCGGGAAGGAATCCCGGGTCAATCTGCCGGGCAGAAATCGTTAAGGGATCTCCTTTCTTCAGCATTTTAAATGAGGATGCCCCATTGATAATGGTGATTCCTGGATGGCAGTTTACGAATCGCTGCAAACTGTCGAGGCTGGGTGACTGGTCGAAATGCCCCTCCCAGATGTTCTCCTGGATCATCGATTCTGGCCCGACGACGAAATCTGATTTATCCGTAATGAGGGGCATTGCCAGCTGCAGGAAATTGCCAACTGCAGTTCTCGGATCGATGGAATATTGGGTTGAATAGGGATCATTATTGGGCTGCACGAGAACAACCTTAAAACTTTTTCCCTGATCTTCGGATCTTCCTTTCCCATTGAAATAGGTTTCATACCGCACCAGAGAAAAAGCCTGGGGTAAAATGACCCAGCACAGCAATGCTGCAATAAACCCGAAGCGTTTTACTGATTCTCCGGTCTGAAAAAACTGCATCCTGAAAAGATGCCAGATCAGGATATTGGCACCCAGAAGCCACAGCGATCCACCCAGCACTCCGGTGTATTCATACCATTGCACCCAGGCGGGATGGGATGAAAAAACATTGCCAAGCGAATACCACGGGTAGGTAAGGTCCCAGTTATGGTGAAAATACTCCATTCCAAGCCATACTGCCAATAAAAATCCAAATGCGCTTCCGGATTTTTTAAAAACTTTCCGACCACCGTGAAAAAGCTGAAAAGCCAGCGACATCAGGAGGGAGTTTACCAGCACCGCCGAAACAGCACCAATCCAATGGGCATTCTTCAACCACCAGCTTCCGAAAGCACCCCAGACCGCAAAAGTGATGAAGGCCAGGAGAAAGAAGGCACCCCTGCGGAACGACTTGCGGTTCCTGTGAATGATATCCTCTGCAGCGAGGAGCGGAACGAATGCCACCAGCATGAGCCAGGGAATGCCTTTTACGGGAATTGTAGCAGAAAGCAGAAATCCTGAAAGCAGGGCTAAGCCGGCAAGCTTTACAAATGAGATCCTGGTCGTTGAATTTTCCATTTAACTGGAATAATGCATTCTTATTCAGCAGATTTCCGGTTTCCCTGAAGGTTAATGCGTAAAGAGAAAATATTGGAATACAGGGCAGATGAGGTTTGTCCGAGGTTGGTAAGCGCGTAATCCACCATCACCTTGTTGCGGATATTGATGCCTGCACCGATGTTGGGTTGCAAGGTGGTTATTTGTTTGTCGTCGAAGGTATACTCTTTCTGAATATTCCCGATGCCTCCTCTGATAAACAGGAAGTCCATGACAGAGAATTCCAGACCCAGATGCGGATCTATGCTGAATACACCCGATTTCACCACGGTATTTCGCTTTCCGTCGGAAGTGATATCCAGACCTATTTCGCTGTAGAGTGAGAGCTTATCGTTAAATTTAAAGGTTCTTCCTACACCTGCCAGCAGCCGTGGCATAGTAATTTCAAGTGAGTTTTCAGGGATTTCGTTTCCGGTCAGGGTAAATACATCGATCATTTTATCGTTGAGGTTGAAGTACCAGGCATTGAAAGTGGAAGTGATATCACGCCCCTGCAGGCCAAACTTCCAGGCACCGGTTGTATACTGCAGACCCACATCAAAACCAAAGCCCCATGCACCTGCAAAGTCGCCTACCTTTCGCCTGATGATTTTGGCCGATCCACCGAGCCGAAGGTTTTTGATGCGCATTTCGCGGGCATAGGAGAGCAGCAATGCGAAATCTACGGCAGAAAACGCTTTTATCCGGTCGTAGTTGATGTTCCCATCGGCATCAATCAGTTCAGAGGTGTCCGGAATATCGTCGACGGCAAACCTTACAAAAGAGAGGCCTGCTGTTGAGGTTTTGTCCATGGTGGCCACAACGGTACCATAGTCGTATTTGGCAATGCCGGCAAAATATTCGGCGTGCATCAAGGCGAGCTGCATATTGGTGGGCTTCAGCATCATTCCTGCAGGGTTCCAGTAGGAGGCCGGTGCGCCTGATACTGAAGCGATTACACTGTTCGACATGCCAAGGGCTCTGGCATCCACACCAATCGACAGGAACTCATTGCTGTATTTTGGTGCCTGTGCTGCTGCCGGCAGAAATGCGAGCAGGATACAAAAGCTAAGGATATAATGTCCGAACCTGATTCTCATGTTTGTGTTTTTGGTTGTTACGAACGAAATCTATGCCTCATTATTACAGGCCTCAACGCATCAGATACATCTTTCCCCATCCGTTGGTGAAATAGCGATCGGCTCCGGTAGAGGACTTTTCGAGCTGTTCACCGTTGAGCCGGGTAAGAACACGGTACAAATACACCCCATTGGCAACCGGGTCACCAAATTCATCCCTGCCATCCCAATAGCCGGTAGTAATATTCCGGCCTATGTGCAGGTCACCCAGCTCGGCAGCCGAAATCTCCCGGATTACCTTTCCTGAGATATTCATAATCTGAATTCTGAAGTCAGTCGGAACCTCATATCCCGTTAAGGTAAACACAAAATGGGTTCGGGTGGAGAAGGGATTGGGCCAGTTGAGGGCTTCGGTAATCGTAGCCTCTGTAATCACCCTGAACGAAACCTGATAGCCAATGGAACCGGCTTCATTCTGAGCCTTATCGGTGGCCTCTACCCTAAGCAGGTATTTGCCGTCTTTCCCCAGAAAGTCTGCCGGAAACATGATTCTGCAGCGGTTCTCCGTTCCGGTGGAAGGATAGAAAATCATTTGCTCCAGGCCATCTTTTCTGAAATAGACCGGTACGAACTCAGTGGCAGAAGGGTATTTTAAATATACCCTGAAATAGGATGTATCCTGCAACTGATTGAACAGAAAGAACTTGTTTTCATCATTCAATTGGATCTCAATTGCCGGTCTGGCTGAAACGATATCTCCATCCAGGATATGGATTCCGTCAAACGTAACATCCAGTAGTGGGTTTCGGGTATCGCTGGTGATGGTAAACAACCTTTCACCGATGTTATTTACATGGGTCTGTTCCGGTTGGTCGTATTTACCCGTAAGGGGATGGGGTGGATTCATTTCTATCCAGAAGGTGGAAGCGCCAGGAGCCATCTCACGTGTGCTGAATCTAAGGGTATCGGTGTACAAGGTATCGCCTGCCGGATGTACCTTGTATCTTTTTGCTTCCTCAAAATGTTTGTTTCGCTGACCATCGGTAAGCCACCACCTTACCAAGAGGCTGTCCATACCTTGATGACTGATATTGCGTGTTGCAATTCTGAACAGCACGGTATCACCCTGTTGAATGGTGTCATTATAAAAGATATAACAGGAAGCAGGATCAAGAGCCGTTTCGCCTACAGGTTCATACAGGACTTTCCACGACTGCATCTGAGCCGGGGTGTGTAAGGTCAGATCCTTCATGGCCACCTGTAAACGGATGATGGGGAACTGATCAGCATTGATGAACTGATGGAGGTTCAGCAGGCTGTCGGGATAGGCCAGCAGGTTGGCCAGATTGGGAAACAGGTAGGGATTTCCGGCAGCGTCGATTCCATAAACGGAGAAGGTGATAATGTCACTCATGAAAGGATCCCCGGGATCTATTGCCTGTTTCCAGTACAAGGCATTCCATTTTTCTGCAGGGCCGATATCAGTGGAAATGATGTGCCCTGAATTCCATCTGGCAATAATAATTTTTTCAAGCCTGATGGAGTCAGGGGGTGAGGTTTTCAATTTCTCTATCACCCACTGGGGGTCACCAATGGCAGCACCTTTTCGGCCAAAGATCACATAAGGCGTATTGGAAGGAAGAGTCCTGATCATCGAACTTCCAATCGATTCAAAAGCCTGACGTAAAGTTTCGGGGAAGGATGGGGCGTTGTGGTTCCTGATGCTGTAACCCAGCACATAGTATCCTGCCGGGATGGAATCGAAAAAGCTGGTGAGTTTTGTCTGCCAACCAGCGGTATGGGTAGGAAACTCATACGCAGCAACCACAGTTCCGGGAGCCTGCAGGTTGCCCCAGGGGCCATCCCATGTGGCTGACTGATTATCGGACATGAGGGGCATACCTTTCAGCGTATCAAACACAGCAAATACAAACCCTCCCTGCAGGTTCTGGTCGATAATCTGGGCTGACTGGTATTCAATCACCCCGTTAACGGCATAATAATGCTGGTTGGCAGGGAAAGCCGGATAGATGCCGGTCTGGACTGTAACCTCAACCTTGTTGTCTACAAACCGGTACTTCATAGCAGTTGTATCCTGACTGATATACTGATAATCATCGGAAGCAAACTGTCTGAAATGGGATTGTGACCAACCGGTTTTGCCCTGGATATATTGGAAAGAGCTGCTGCGCCAGTCGAATTTCCCTTCCGGATGATAGGCGCTGTCGAGGGATACCCGCCAGAAATACACCATGCTGTCGGTTAGGGTAATTGGCGGAGTCCAGCTGAAAATACCCCCCTTCCCCGGAAGAGTATGGGCAGAAAGTATGGAATTGAAATCCGGATCCTGGGAAATTTGAAAATGGTATTTCTTCTCACTTGTGAACGGGTCAGTGGTGCTCGCCCACAGGGTAGTTACAGGGTCGGGAACTATAGCGAACTCATAGGGATAGATGGGTACCAGACTGGCCGATTTGATATAAAGCGGCACAGTAACTTTGTTGTTGGTCTCATCAGACTCTGCATATTGATACAAGGCATCTAGTTCAACTTCAAACTGGTTCAACCCCAATCCATTAATACGATCTACCGGAATGGTCAGCGATAAAGTATCCTGGTATGCAGTGCAGGGGAAAATCAACAAAGTATCGACCATAAATCCCGAAGGGAACCGTCTGGTAACCCGCAGGGAGAAATTTCCGGAGGCGGCTTTGCCTGCATTCTGGCTGATGACATGGATACTGAAAGTGTCGAGCTCGTTGGTGACGCTGGAGGGGGTGAAATACACCAGAGGTTCTGCCGTACGATAATCGGGCTTATCCTGGACTGAAAGAACCAGAGCAGGATCACCATGCAGTGCCGATTGCTGATAAGAGGTGAGGTGGTAGAAGGAGGTTGAATATTGAGTCAGAGGCTTCAGAGAGGTTCTTACCAGCCTTCCCAGTGTTTGTCCGTAACCATCGGTGCTGAGATGTCTGTACAGGGTGTCGTTCATCTCATTCAGTACCTGGATGGTAGAATAATTGGTTGAACCCACATAGGCAATCCCCCCTTTTTTGGGTGTAAGCACAAATTCTTCACTTTTGGATGTTACCTTGTTAAAAAGATCTCCTGAGTAACAGGAATTTACGATGACTACCGGATATCTTCCCTCATTTTCATAGTTCTGCACCTCATCGGTGCTGATATCAAAGCCGGTAGCTGAACCATGCCCGTAAAATGTCATAATCCTTATTCCACTGTTGATGAGATCTTTGAGTTGCTTCGACTTGAGGATCTCCATCGGCTCGGTAGTGGTTTTAAGGAAGGTGGTAACATTTCCTCCAAAGTAGGGAGATGTAAGGTGGTTTTCCCAGGCAGTGAGGCTTGCCTTGATGGTAGCCTGTTCGATAGCATTGTTACCTCCACCCAGATGGACTGCCCTTTTCATCCACATCTCATTCCGCAGCCGGAGTGAATCCTCATACTGCATCACCTTGTCGAGGTAATTCATCACTTCAGCGGGACCCGGAGCAGCTACTCTGCCAATGCAAACGCTGTCGAGGTGGTTACCGGTGATACGTCCCAGGTACATATTGTCCGTTGCGGGATATCCCCATCCCGGCACCAGCGATTGCCTGAAAATCAGGGAATCCTTTCTGGAATAGGTAGTGGTGTACCCTTTCCCCAGAATCAGAATGTAATTGGGTAATAGTTGATTCTGATGGAGGTACTTCAGACAGTTTTCAAGCCCCAGAGGGTTATTCCTGATTCCGTATCCAAACTGTTCAAACAAGGCTTCAATGTCCAGGACGACCGGATTATACAATTTTGGAAATCCTGCCAGTTTGCGGTAATTGGCATACTGGTTGGCAGCGGGCAGCAGGGATGTATGTGTAACAATCAGGTAATCATAATTTTGCTGACTGAAATCGGTGTATATATCCTGGAATTTGCTACCAGAAGAGAGGGGATAGACCTGGGTTACCGGATAAATGTTGCCGGCAGATGTAAGGAAACACTCCTTTATGACCGGGTTCCCCGAAATGCTGTTGGGTATCAGCATCTGCAACGAGGTACCCGCAACGGTTACTTTAATGCGTTTGTCGTTGGTAAGGTCGTAAATGAGGGCTTCCTGGGTAGTGGAAGTAAGGTTTGATAAAGATAGATATGTTTTTGACTTTGAGGTATGATCGGGGATCCACATCCATTTGGTGCCGGTATTCTGCAGATTTGTACCATGCGGAAAAGTAAGCTCCATGCGGGCAATGGCATTACGATCGCTGCGCGTATTGTCCTGCGAGGGATTGGTCGACATATCGTCGATGGCCGTAAACAGGAACTTGGTGGCATAGCTGGTTGAAAGCTGATTGGTAGGGATAAAAACGGTGTTTCTGTAAACCGAATACCCGGGATAGGTGATGTCATCAAAGACCGTAGGGTGTCCCTGGACGGTAAGCTTTACATGGTGATTCTTGCCCGGATATGCCGGAAATTTAAAGGTGTATTTGGAACGCCCTACCAACGAGAATTTCAGCTCAGACGGGGGACCAGCAGCATAAACCCCTTGCGTTATAAGGTTCACCTCCCTGGGATTAGTAAGGTTATTATCGATTCCAAAAGGAAAATCAATCCAACCTTCACCATCCATATAGCGCGAATCCTTGCTGTAATCATCACCGAAGAAAGCACCTCCGCTGTAGGTTCCTGCGGGCTCAAATACCGATCGGGTGATGAAATAATCTTCCGCAGGCAGAAAATTATTAAAATCGGAAGCTTGCTCATAGGTGAGCCTTTTGCTCAGAAATCCGCTTCCGATGGTTATAAAATAATAGGATGTATCGGTGTGCAGGCTGTAATCCACATTCACCTGGTAGACGGAATCCTGAAAAAAGCCCTTGTCCAGGGTTCCATCGTTTTTTCTGCCAAAAAATTCCAGATAATCGGTCGCATTGAAGATGCCGTCGCTCTCCCCTTCGACGTACACCGGAATTTCTTTCCCGTTATGAAAAACCTGTAGCTTCCGGGGATCGAAACCCGGTTTGGCAAAGATTCCTGCCTGGGCCAGCGTGGCAGAATCAATCCGGTGGATACCGGTGCGGTAAACTGGAAATTTCCAGAAATCCTGCTGCAGGTGCTGCAACACCCAGTCGTTTCCTGCCGGCACCTGGGCTGATGCCGGAAATACAGACAAAACAAGCAGAAAAAGGGATAACAGGATGGGGTATAATATCTTCATACAGCCTTTTATTTGCCGGGCATAAAGGTAAAAACAATATCAACGCAGACTGTACCATTAGATTGCCTAAGGTGTTGGTGACTTTGAAACCTTTTCCCTGGAAGGCTGTTGGCTTTTAGCAGTTGGCTGTTAGCTGTTGGACTTTGGCAATTGGCAATTGGCGTTCTTGTACTGTATTGAAAGCCAATAGCTAACAGCCAATAGCCAACAGCATTTCACTCCTGAAACCTGGAATTTGGAACAATATCTTTGAACGCTTGAACTTTGAACACTTGAACATATGAACATTAAGGAGAGTGGCGTTACCTCCATGGAACAAGGAACCCGGAACCTGGAACCAAAAAAGGAGGCTCCCCTACCGGACAGCCTCCCCGCAAAAATTAGAATCGTATGCTTACGAGAGGAAAATCTTCATATCCTCATCTACGGTAGTGATACCGGCGATGCCGAAGTTCTCTACCAGCACCTTTGCCACGTTGGGCGAAAGGAAGCCGGGGAGTGTGGGTCCGAGGTGGATGTTTTTCACTCCCAGATACAACAGCGCCAGCAGTACGATTACGGCTTTCTGCTCGTACCAGGCAATGTTGTAGGCAATAGGCAGGTCGTTGATGTCGTTGAGCTCAAAAACCTCTTTCAGCTTTAGTGCCGTTACGGCAAGGCTGTACGAGTCGTTGCACTGGCCGGCATCCAGTACCCGGGGAATTCCACCGATATCACCCAGCGGGAGCTTGTTGTAACGGTACTTGGCACAGCCAGCAGTAAGAATTACGGTATCAGAAGGCAACGCCTGTGCGAATTCGGTGTAGTAGTCGCGGTCTTTCATACGGCCGTCGCAGCCTGCCATCACAAAAAACTTGCGGATGGCACCACTCTTCACGGCAGCCACCACCTTGTCGGCCAGCTGCATCACCTGGTTGTGGGCAAAGCCTCCGATAATTTCGCCAGTCTCAATTTCGGTCGGGGATGCGCATTTCTTAGCATGTTCGATGATGATGGAGAAATCCTTAGGTTGTCCGTTCTTCCGGTCGGGAATGTGTATGCATCCGTCAAATCCTGAGGCTCCTGTGGTGTAAATCCTTGATTTATAGGATTCACGCGGTGGAACAATGCAGTTGGTGGTGAAAAGGATGGGTCCGTTGAAAGTTTCAAACTCCTCCTTCTGCTTCCACCAGGCATTGCCATAGTTGCCCACAAAATGCTCATACTTTTTGAAAGCAGGATAATAGTGTGCCGGAAGCATTTCGCTGTGGGTATAAACATCCACGCCGGTGCCTTCGGTCTGTTTCAGAAGGTCTTCCAGATCTTTCAGGTCGTGACCGCTGATAAGGATCGCAGGGTTATTGCGTACACCAATGTTTACTTTGGTCATTTCGGGGTTTCCGTACGATTCGGTATTGGCCTTGTCGAGCAGTGCCATCACTTCAACGCCGTACTTTCCACATTCCAGCACCAGCGCCACCAGTTCGTCAGCACCCAAATCGGGATTTAATGTAGCTGCGAGCCCTTTTTGCATAAAACCGTACACTTCGTTGTGGGTATAGCCCAGGTTGAAGGCGTGCTCCGCATACGCAGCCATCCCTTTGATGCCATAGGTAAGCAGCTCTTTCAGACTTCTGATGTCTTCATTTTCGATCGACAATACACCAATCAGCAAAGCCTTGGCTTCCATTTCCTCTTCGGTTGAGCCGCTCCAGGTAGTGGCGCTGTGCATTTTTTCCGACAGATGCACGCCAGCCGCCAGTAGTTTGCCACGGAATTCATCGCGCAGGGCAATGCCTTCACGAATCTTCCGTACAATGGCATTCCTGTCGAAATTGGCATTGGTGATGGTGATAAACATGGCGTCGAAGATGAACTTGTCGATCTTTTCATCGTGCACCGAAAGCTTGCGACCCTCCTCCGAAAGCACCGAAATGCCTTTGGAGATCCAAACCAACAGATCCTGCAGGTTGGCTACATCTTCCCTCTTTCCGCAAACACCTATTTTTGTACAGCCGGTGCCGTGGGCTGTTTCCTGACATTGAAAACAAAACATACTCATGTGGATAATTGTTAATGATTAATTGTTAATTGTTTGATTTTTAAGTTATTGATGGAAATCCCGTGGTTGCCTTTAATATGTGTGAAAGGCGTTAAAGGGTATCACGTCAACTAAATGAACCTATCTTCTAATTTATAATTTATAATTAATTCAGACCCATTGTTCCTGGAGGAGTTCGCCACGGATGCCGATGATCATCATTTTTACCGGAACCTTGCGTGTGGCTGATGCCTGGGCTGCCTGCACCAGTTGCAGCAGTCCGCTGCAGCATGGAACCTCCATCATCATCACGGTAATGGTATTTACTCCGGCTTCGTCGATAAGCCTTGTAAGCTTTTCTACATAAACTTCCTTACCATCGTCAAGTTTGGGACAGGCAATTACAAGAGTCTTCCCCTTCATGTACTCCGAATGGAAGTTACCGGCGGCAAAGGCAACGCAGTCGGCTGCCACCAGCAGGTCGGCTTTTTTGAAATAGCCGGCTGCCGGATTAATCAGGTGCATTTGTACCGGCCAGTTGCCCAAAGCAGATGATACATCACCCTGCTGTACAGTTTCTTCGGGAGCCACTACCACCTGGGTCAGATCCACCGGGGCTGATCCGGCACACCCACAACCCCTGGGCTGTGCTGCTGCTTCCTGTACCTTATGATTCTGTTGATGATGATGTTGCTCCTTATGTTGATGCCCCTGATTTCCTGGCACCTGATGCGCATGAACCTCACGCAGAACAGCCTCCACATCAAAGGGAATGGAATCCCGGTGCTCGTAAAGATATGTTACTCCCTGCTTTAGAAATTCCGTTTGATGGTAATCCTTCATATGCTTCAGATGGGCAATGATGGTGTTCTTTCCTTTGGGGATCATTTCTTTGATGGTGAGCACTTCATCGTAAGGCACCGCTTCACGCTGTTCGATGGTGATGGCACCTTCGGGGCAATGGCCGATGCAGGCGCCCAGCCCGTCGCACATCAGTTCACTTATAAGGCGCACCTTGCCGTCGATAATCTGAAGAGCCCCTTCGTGACAGTTGGGAATACACAGTCCGCAGCCGGTGCAAAGGTCGTCGTCTATTTTGATGATGTCTCTTTTCAAAATGTTGAGGAGGTTTAGGGTGTTTAGGATGTTGAGTTGTTAGCTCGTTTATTTGTTTAGTCGTTTATTGGGTTGGGGTCAACGCATGCGGTGACCGCACATGATTCGTTGTTTGATGAAGTAAAAGTAGGCTGGTGCGGGGAGGTGAAATGTAACGTATGTTACAAACAGGAAAATTGCGTTGAAAAAAGCAAGAGGCTACTGGTAGGTGTGAGGAGCCGAAAGGCTATTTCGACAATAGTATCCTGATTCCCAGTCTGATTTGAAAATTGTCCATAGGAAACCAGGTGCGAAGTTGCTGCAAGGGGAGCGTTTCATCCGGAACCTGGGTGTAATCGGTAATGATCTTATCGAGGAAGATCTTATGTTTCTCACTGTTGGGAATATCCTCCAGATAATCGGAGCCATCTTTAATTATCAGCTTTGCCCGATCCGGAGAAACTGTAAAATGCTGCACCTGAAACTCAAGAAAAAACAGCAGTTCGTCGGTAGCATGAATGTCAAGCCCTGCAGCATAGGTAAGATGTAATTTTCTGAGTGGGGAATAGAGCCATGTAGAGGTATTCACCTTGTCTTCATACCGCATGGTATCCACGAGATCCAATTCGCCAAAAAACAATCCCGGGCTGAAGGAGGCATAGGGTTGAACCCTCCCTTCTCCCGTTTTGGCATGCAGGGATACCATCAAAGATCCTCCTCTAACCCTGGCGGATCTGGAAGTAGTTTGCACATATACAATTTTTCTCTCGTAGTGGTAGTGGTTCCAATCACCACGCATCAGTTCGCCTCCCAGCCCGATACCGATATAATCATTGAAATAAAACCTGAAATCGCCGCGATACCTGTAGCCGGCGCCCAGAGTTAAGGGCTTGGACACAACGGATATCAGATTTCCGGAAATAGAACTTTCCTCGAACATGGGATGCTCAATTCCATGGACGCCAAAACCATATCCTGCTGATAATGATGCATATCCCTGTTGTGCTCTGAGTCCGGATGAGTATGTGTTGATGAATATCAGTATAAACCAAAGATGAAACAGCCGGAATCTTTTCATATGCAAAATAGATTATCAGAAATTCCGGAACCTCCTGAAAAGAATCACGGTACCGGCCAGGTGATGGTATTCACCAGTTGCATCGCGGTACACGATTTTCCATGTATAGGTTCCTTCCGGAGCAGGGCGGTCACGGAAATTGCCATCCCAGCCCTCATCAATACTCTGGGAACAGAATATCTGCTGACCCCATCGGGTGTATACACACAGGTTGAAATCATCAACATACTGTCCGTAAGCTTTGAAAAAGTCATTCGCTCCGTCGCCATCCGGGGTAAAGGCATTGGGCGTATAAAGTTTCAGGCTGCAATCCTCCAGTGCCACATGCATACTATCGGTGTCGGCACCACACTGGTTGGCAACAGAAACATGGTACCAGCCGCTGTCGGTTACCAGAAACATTGCACCTGTGGAGCCGTCCTGCCAAAGGTAACTGGAGAAGCCGTTTCCGGCATTCAGTTCCATCGGGTGGCCGATACAGATTGTTGTGTCGGAAAGATCCCATCCGATGTGCGGCGGATCGATGAAAGTAATCTGAATATCATCAGACGACATGCAGTTGTACTCATTTACCGCAGTAACAGCAAAATACCCGGAATTCGTAATAACACGAATGGAGTCGGGTGAACCGTCGTTCCAGAAGAGGGAGTCGGGCATCGGATCAGGTATCAGCAGGGCTGAATCCCCGGCACACAATTCCAGATCGGGGCCAAGGGTAACAACCGGCACCGGAAGCGCCTGAATGTTGATTGTATCGCTGCCGGTTCCGCACATACTGGTTACCGTTAAAGAGTACTGCCCGGGCGGAGAAATGGTAATTGACTGACTGGTCTGACCGGTATTCCACTGGAAAAAGAGTTGGATGGTAGGGCAATACACCGAATTGAGTATTCCGATCAGGGGCCAGGTGGTGTTGCTGCAGATGGCAGTATCTTCCCCCAGATATACATCTGGAGAACTCTGGATGCATACCGTCGACTTGAGTTCGAACTCCTGCTGGCACATGTAATAGACCAAAAGTACCATGTGAACTCCTGTTTTCTTGAACACATGCCGGGCTGGCAGGGTGGTGCATGTATCAAATATCCCTGAAAGGGTATCGCCAAAGTAAAAAATGAAGGAATCGGCTTTCAGAAGGAACGTGGGTTCATAGCTAACGGTATCGCCGAGACATTTGGTGAAGTTAACAATACTGTTGATCTGGAGCTCAGGGATATAGGGAGGCAACCCTGCCTCACAGAGCCGGCCTGCCAGATAAAGTCCGTTTTGTACATAATTGCAGTTTACCCCCACCGAGCCCGGCATACCAATATACCCCAGCCAGGGATCCAGGTCACGGGCAACATAAATCCGGCTGTCGTGAGCTATCTGCAAAGCTCCTGTAAGCCGTCCTGTAGAAGCAATAAGCGTTTGAGAACCTACAATGTTGGGAGCCATAAGGTTAAACTGCCAGATCTCACCGGTCAGGCACGATACGTACAACATGGTTTGATCGGCTGAAAACTCCAGTCCATAGGGCTGATAAAGGCCGGTAAGAGACATATAAAATCCCGGTTTCCCGGTAAGATTATCGAAATGAAACAGATCAACACGGTTGCTGCCGGTAATGGCCAGTGCCAGCATGTCGTCTTTTGGCGAAGGCTTCATATAGCCCACCCCGTTTTCGGGTATCCCCGAATACACCGGGCCTGTCAGGGTATCCACCGGCGACCATGCCATGCCGGTATCGGCAATGTGCCATGCCATGAAACGACTGCTGCCCCATTCGTGTGCTACCAGCCAGTAGCTCTGGCGGTTGCAATGACGAACCAATGCCATTTTCTCGGTTACCGGAGTTGCCAGCAACAGGTTCTTTTTTCCCGGGGCAAATCCACCGTTGGTTCCTATATCCTTATCAATCACTCCATATCTCAGCCCTTTGGATCCACCGTCGGCATCGGTGGTAAACAGGTAGGTATAACGGGTGCTTTTAGGCCAGGGGGCAAACAGAGCCGACATGGTAGAGTTTGCATTCCCCATAAGCTGGTCGCCCTGGGTTATCAGCTGATGATCAGAACCCCAAACCTTTTCACCGTTTGAATAATACTGGATCACACCTGAACCATTGTCGCTGATAGAAGCAACCCCTTCCGGAGATGCCATAGACGATCCTGTGATGGCACCCGCATTGTAGCCGGCAAAACCCACTCCGGCATAGTTGCCGAACATCCAGTTCTCGTTATACCGGTTGGGCTGGGATATAACCTTCCCTGTCAGCATCAGGCAGACTATCAACAGGTTAAATCTCAGAAGTGTTTTTGCAAAATTCATATTCAGCTATACAAGACAACTTTGGTGTGACAAATGGTGCCTGATGGTTGAAAAAACATTAGAATTGAAATACTTGCCAGTGTAAAAATAGTGTATATTTATCAGATTAATATAAATTCGATCACTTTTTATTATGACATACGCAGAAACCCTAACCCGATGTCCGGTTTTTAAAGGGGTATCATCACACAGGATTCATGAAATTCTTGATGGTGTAACCTGGCAAACAAGGCGTTATAGCAAAGGGGCAATGATTGCCCAGGCCGGTGAGGAGTGCCGTTACCTGATGATTGTGGTGGAGGGGTCAGTGAAGGGTGAGATGACCGACGCATCAGGGCGTGTCATCAAGATCGAAGATGTTGAGGCTCCACGTCCTATCGCCTTTTCTTTCATATTTGGCCAGCACAACTTCCTGCCGGTGAATGTTACGGCAATTGAAGATACCGCCCTCATGTTCATTCCCAAACCCGACCTCCTTACTATGTTGCAATCGGATAAACAGGTGCTCCAAAACGTGCTGGATGCCATTTCGTCGCGGGCACAGTTCCTGTCGCAGAAGATCAGGACGCTATCGATGAAAAGCCTCAGGGGGAGAATTGCCCAGATGCTGCTGGAACTCAGCAGGGAACAGGGCAACACCGTTACCCTACCCTCTTCGCAAAGCGACCTGGCCGACTACTTTGGTGTGGCAAGGCCATCACTGGCACGCACCCTGGGCGAAATGGCCGAAGAGGGGCTGATTGTGGTGAATCGCCGGATCGTCACGATCCCCGACCCCCGGAAACTTGCCGCTGTTCTGAATGAGAGAGGTTGAAAACGGGAAAAAGCACCTTAACTTTGTGGGGTTCAAACCGAAATGCCATGAAAAAGCTTATTTCTATTCTGGGATGTATTCTTCTTGTGATGCTGATCATTTCCTGCACCACCAAAGCCGGGAAACCGGGAGAAGAGGGTACGGATGAAAAGGTGCTGAAATTCAAAAAATTCTCCTACATCGACCAACAGGGTGCGGGGATGGAGGCTTTCAGCTTCCTGATGCCCTCCGACTGGAAATTTGAGGGGGGTATGGAGTGGATCCTCGATAACCCTGCCATGCCTGCCAACACCTCCTTCAGGGTTTACAATCCTGTGGGGCAAGAGGCCTTTGAGGTGTTTACTAACCATTGCTATTTCTGGACCAGCAACTCACAGCTGCTGGGGATGTTTCCTCCGGGTTCGAAGTACTACGGCAGCGTGGTGAAACAACCGGTGAACGCCCGCACGGCCTTAAAAAACATCCTGTTGCAGGAGCACCGGGGTAATATGAAAGACCTGAAAATCACGAAGGAAGAAGATCTGCCCGATCTGGCAAAAGCACTCACCGTGGGGCACGTTGGGGAGGCTACCGGTGCCAGAATGCGGATTACCTATACCATCGACACCACACGGATGGAGGAGGAGTTTTACGCGGTGGTGGAACAGATCACCTTCCCGATCCAGGGGATGTTTGGGGTGAGCTACAACACCATCTGGTTTGTGGATTACATCTTTTCATTCAGGGGAGAAGAGGGGAAACTCGACGGCAACACCAAACTGTTTGAAACCATGACCACCTCCTTCAGGGTAAATCCCAAATGGCAGGCGAAATATGACCACCTGATCGAATACATGGCACAACAGGAGATCAGGCACATACAGAGTGTTGGGGAATTCAGCCGGATGCTGAGCCGCATGAGCGACCAGATGAGCACCGAGAGCCTGCAGCGATACGAGGCACAAAGCAGCGTATACGACCAAGTATCGGAAAACTTCAGCGACCATACACGAGGCGTGGAAAAATTCTACGATCCGTTCGAGGAGCGCCAGATCGATCTCCCCTCCGGGTTTGGGCAGGCCTGGTGCAACAATTTAGGGGAATATATTGTAACCGACAATCCCAATTACAACCCCAATGTAGGTTCAAACCTCACCTGGAAGCCGATGGAGGCGAAGTAATTGGTCAATTTGTGAATTAGTGAATTAGTGAATTGGGCAATTTCAATCCTTCACACACCTCACACTCAGGCCGGCCTGTTTGGTGGTTTTGGAATGCGTATAGTCGCAATTGGATTTTGGGGTATACATTATAACCATCCAGCCTTGGGTGGTGTTGGCTTCGGTTTGGCTCCACAAATACCCCAGGTACGACATAAAATCGTAATACCCCGAGTTGGCCCGGTACCCTCCTGGTATGGCGGTGAACCCGCTTGCATTGTTTGATTTGTTGTGATCTATCCAATGACTTATGCCGGCCTCTTTCAGCGAATCGCCCGCTTTGTATTCGCCGCCAAATTTTTCGACCAGTGTGATAAACTCCTGTTTGTGTGGCACATGCCAGCCAACCGGACAGATCTTGCCGCTGCTGGCCACCCACCAGTTGTACAGAGCGCCGTAGGTGGCTTTGTAGTCTTCTTCGCCCTTAAGATACCAGCTGTAGGCTGCAGTAGACAATTCATTCCAGTCCTCATTTGCCACCACATGAGGTATGGGGGTGCCATCGTTGTAGCGGGTGGTTTTCAGGTTCTCTGCCATCCATTCCCGATTGTCGATCATTACCGTGAGGTACCGGTTCCCGTCAATATCCACAAGGGTATCGTAATGCACATTTGGATTAAAGGTGATGCCACTCCCCTTGTGTTTATAGGCTACAACCTCTCCGTAACCGATACCGATTTCGTTTTTTGCCCAGGCTTTCAGGTAGAGGGTCTGATGAAACAGCAGTCCGGTAACCGGGGCATTGAAACTGTTGTCTGACAACAGATTGCATGATAAAGAATCGAAAGTCTTG